>DATBYJ010000210.1:0-5034 GCA_036513795.1 Solirubrobacteraceae bacterium
GGGCGAGGCGGGAGCCTTTGTGGGCGCTGTGGCACCGGGCGGGTCGAGCGTTCGTAGTGGCTCGAGACGGCGAGCCGTGCGGGCAATTGCAGATCGCAAAGCGGCGATCGAGGAGACGATCGCGTGTGCGCGGCGGGGCGATGTGGTGGTGATCGCGGGCAAGGGCCACGAGCAGGGGCAGGAGTTCAAGGGTGGGCTGAAGCTGCCGTTCGACGATGTGATGGTCGCTCGCGAGGCTCTGCGCGCGGGTGGCAGCTTGCCAGCTGGGGTTGCGCAAGCCACATCGAGTACTTCTGAGACGGGCATTTGATGAGGGATTGGGATGCGCGTCATTTGGCGGCGGCTGCGGGTGCGACGCTTGTGCGCCGAGCAGGCGCCGTGGTAGGAGCGCCGGGTCCTGAGCGCGCGAGCATCGACTCGCGGCGAGTAGCGCCAGGCGAGCTGTTCGTGGGCTTGCGCGGTGAGCGCGCCGATGGCGGCAGCCACGCCGCGCAGGCGCTACAAGCAGGCGCATGGGGGGTGCTGGTGGCGCCTGAGCACGCCGAGCACGCCGCTGAGACGAGCTCAGGCGGAGTGGTGCTCGCCCATAGCGACCCGCTGGTCGGTATGCACGCGCTCGCGCGCGCCTGGCGGCGGGAGCTACGCGCGAGAGGGGCGATGGTGGTCGCGATCACCGGCTCGACCGGCAAGACCTCCACGAAGGACATCCTCGCCGCGTTGCTTGCTGAGCGGCTACGGGTAGCGGCGAGCCCGGAGAACTTCAACACCGAGATCGGGTTGCCGCTGGCGCTGCTGAGCGCGCCTGCGCAGACGGAGCTATTGGTGTTGGAGATGGCGATGCGTGGTCCCGGTCAAATTGCCGAGTTGACGGCGATTGCGGAACCGGACGTGGGTGTGATCGTCAACGTCGGGCCGGCCCACCTGGAGCTGTTGGGCTCGCTTGAGGCGATCGCGGCCGCGAAGGCGGAGCTGATCGCGGGGCTCGCCCCTGGGGCGAGCGTGGTCGTGCCCGCGAACGAGCCGCTGCTCGCCGTGCATCTGCGAGCGGATGTGCCGGCGATCACGTTTGGCGTGGGTGGTGAGGTGTCGCTGGCAGAACGTCGTGACGACGGGTCAGTGCTGATCTGCCACGGCGAGACCGAGATCGAGCTGCGGCCGTCGTTCGCGCAGGCGCACAACCTCAGCAACCTGCTGGCCGCGGTGGCGGCCGCACGGGCACTTGGATACACGCCACGGGGCCGCTTGGATGTGGAGTTCTCGGCGATGCGCGGTCAGCGTGAGGAGTTGCCCAGCGGTGTGGTGCTCGTCGCGGACTGCTACAACGCCAACCCAATGTCCATGCGCGCGGCGATCGATGACCTGGCCGAGACTGCTGCTGCTCGTCGGGTGGCGGTGCTCGGCGACATGCTCGAGCTCGGCACCGACGCGCCGCGCCTACACCGAGAGATCGGCGAGCATGCTGGCGCTCGAGGCGTCGATCTGCTCGTCACGGTCGGGCCGTTGGCGGCGGAGATGCAGCGGGGATTCTCTGGCGAGAGCCACGCGGTGGCGGACGCCCAGGCCGCCGGCGAGCTACTCCGGGGAATGTTGCGCGGGCGTGACACGGTGCTCGTGAAGGGCTCGCGCGGGGTGGGTCTCGAGCGTGTGCTTGAGATGCTGCGCAGTGAGGCTCAGCCGCTGCGTGAGTCGGTGGCCGAGCTCTCTGGGCGCAGTGCGCTTGGCGCTTCGGAGCGGCACTGAATGGGTCGGATTCTGTTCGGGGGCACCGCCGCGCTGCTGATTTGCATCTTTCTCAGCCCTAAGTTCATCGAGTTCCTGCGGGTCCGGGAGTTTGGCCAGCAGATCCGCGAGGACGGGCCGGAGGGCCACCATCAGAAGGCGGGGACGCCGACGATGGGTGGCTTGATCATCTTCCTCGCGGTCGCGATCTGCTTCTTGATCCTGACTGAATACGAATGGCGCTCGATCGGGGTGTTCGGGCTGACGATCGCGTGTGCGCTTTTGGGCTTTGCTGATGACTACATCAAGCTCGTCAGGCGACGCTCGCTGGGGCTGCGGGCGAGGACGAAGCTGGGGGTGACGATTGCGATCTCGTTGGCGCTCTGGTACGTGGCTCGCTACAAGGCCCACCTGGCTCCGGAGCTCGAGCTGAACTTTGTCGATTACCACATCGAACTGGGCTGGGTATATCCGCTACTGATCTACCTGGTAGTGGCGGGCACCACTAGCGCGGTCAATCTCACAGACGGCCTTGACGGCCTGGCGGCGGGCTGCGCGGCGATCGTGTTGCTCGCGTATATCGGCATCACGTTCTTCGCGGGGGACTACGACATGGCGATGCTCGCGGGCTGTATTGGCGGTGCCTGTATCGGCTTCCTTTGGTACAACGCCTTTCCGGCGACGATCTTCATGGGCGATACCGGCTCGCTGGGTCTCGGCGGCGCGATCGCCGGCCTGGCGGTGATGACCAAGACAGAGGTGCTGTTGATCCTGCTGGGGGGCATCTTCGTGATGGAGGCGCTGTCGGTGGCGATTCAGGTGATCTCCTTCCAGACGACGCGTAAGCGGGTGTTCTTGATGGCCCCGATCCACCATCACTTCGAGCTGCGGGGATGGTCTGAGACGAAGATCATCCTGCGCTTCTGGATCATCGCCTCGATCTGCGGTGCGATCGGCTTCACGATCTACCGCCAGAGCAGGGGAGTCTGAGGCGATCACGCCGGTCGTGGACGCTGCAACACCCGAGCGGGTTGTGATCGCTGCCGGCGGCACCGCGGGGCACGTGGTGCCGGCGATTGCCGTGGCGCAAGAGCTGCGGGCTGCGGGCGCGCAGGTGTCGTTCATCGGCGGTGAACGGGCCGAGGCACAGCTGGTGCCTGCGGCTGGTTTCGCGCTCGAGCGCATCCGGGTGGAGGGTCTCAGCCGCAGCAACCCGCTGCGTGCGCTACGTGCGCTGGCGTTGGCGGTAGCGGCGGTCTTGCGGTCGCTGATGCTGTTGAGGAGGCTCGCGCCGAATGCGGTGATGGGCGGCGGTGGCTACGTCGCTGGTCCGGTCGGCTTGGCGGCGGTGTGCCTGCGCATCCCGCTGGTGTTGACTGAGGCTGACAGCCACCTGGGTATGACCAACCGGCTGCTCGCGCCGTTCGCGCGACGCGTGTGCCTGGCGTTTGCCATCCCGGGACGCGATGGCAGCCGCTATGAGGTGACTGGCCGGCCGGTGCCGCCGCTGAATAGCGATCGGCAAGCAGCGCGTGCACGATTTGGCTTGACCGCGGATGAGAGGTGTGTGCTTGTGTTTGGCGGCTCGTTGGGGGCACGCTCGATCAATATCGCTGCGATCGAGGCGTTCGCGGCGCCGGGCGCAACTGTTCGCGTGCTGCATATCAGCGGACAGCGCGATTACGCAGAGCTGTCCGGACGCGATCTGCCGGCTGGTTATGAGCTAATTGAATATCTCGACAACGAGGACTTCGCCGAGGCGCTCGCGGCGAGCGACCTGGTGGTGGCCCGTTCAGGTGGATCGGTGTTTGAGATTGCCGCGCACGGGCTTCCGGCGATCCTGGTGCCCTATCCCCACGCGGCGGGCGACCATCAGACGACCAACGCTCGCTGGATGGCCGATGCGGGCGCCGCGGTCGTAATCGCGGACGCCGAGCTGAGCGGTGCCCGTCTGCGCACAGAGCTCTCCGAGCTCGTGGCTGATCGCGAGCGGATGGCGGCGATGGCCGCGGCCGCTGCCGGCCTCGCCCGTCCGGATGCGGCGCGCGAGGTAGCAAGCGAGCTGCTCGGGGTGGCGTCATGAACGCGCATGGCTGTGCTGGGCGGCGTCCTCGATGAGCGGGCCGTGGAGCGGCCGGCGGCTGCACTTCATCGGCGTGGGTGGCGCGGGTATGAGCGCGTACGCACGCGCGGCGCATGCGCTGGGCGCCGAGATCAGCGGCTCTGACGGGAGCGCCGGCCCTTATCTGGAGCGTCTGGCCGCGGATGGGATCCTCGCTGCCGCGATCGGTCATCGCGCAGAGAACATCCCCCCCGGATTGGAGATCGAGGTCATCTACTCCTCGGCCGTTGGAGCTGAGAACGTCGAGCGGCTGGCTGCGCGCGAGCGGGGTTTGTCCGAGCGCCCGCGGGCGGATCTGCTGGGCGAGCTGAGCGCGATGCGCCGCACGATTGCAGTGGCGGGCACCCACGGCAAGACGACCACCGCGTCGATGATCGCGCACGCGCTGCTTGCCGCGGGGATGCGGCCGGGGTGGCTTGTGGGGGCGCCGATCGGGGGGAGCCTGCCGAACGCGCAGTGGGGAAAGGGCGAGTGGCTGGTAGTGGAGGCGGACGAGTCCGACCGCTCGATGCTCAGCCTCAGCGTGGAGATCGCGCTACTGACGAACGTCGAGCTTGATCACCACACTGCGTTCTCATCGCTGGCCGAGCTTGAAGCGGCGTTTGGTGCCTTCCTAGCACTCGCGCGCACGGCGATTGTGGTGTGGGACAGGCCTCAACTACGGGCGCTGGTGCCCACGGATGTGGGTGTCGAGGTGGTCAGCTACGACGTGCATGACCCGCTGCTCGTGTCCGGTGGCTCGCGCTTTGATTGGCGCGGCCACGAGGTCGCGTTGGCGGTCCCTGGCAGCCACAACGCGCTCAATGCCACCGGGGCGCTCGAGGCGGTGCGCATCGCAGGTGCGGACGCTACGCAGGCGATTGCTGGCCTGGCCGGCTTTCGTGGTGCGGGGCGACGCTTCCAGGAGCTCGGCGAGAGCCCGTGTGGCGCGCGGTTGTTTGAGGATTACGCCCATCACCCCACGGAGATCGCAGCCACGCTGAATGCGGCCCGCACGCTCCCGCACGGGCGTCTGGTGGCGGTGTTTCAACCGCACCTGTACTCGCGCACGGCGCTGCTCGCGCAGGAGTTCGGCCATGCGCTGGCCCTGGCAGATGTGGTTGTTGTTCTGGATGTGTATCCAGCGCGCGAGCGCGCGCTGGATCATCCTGGGGTGAGCGGGCTGCTGATCGCCCGGGCGAGCGCGGATGCAG
>DATBYJ010000211.1:0-12150 GCA_036513795.1 Solirubrobacteraceae bacterium
GGCTGACGCGGCGCTACTTGCGTGTGGGAGTCCGCGGCGGCTGCCGGCCCTCGCATCATTGGCTCACGCGGGCTCAGTCGCGAGTGCTCATTCTCGTCTGGGTGATCGCGGTCCACACTGCGCACATCACGTGAACGTCCGGACCACCGCGAGCGCTTAAGCCCGCGATCGCGCGTCTCCGCGAGCACGACGCGCAGCTCCTCGATGCTGCCGCGCTCGCGTGGGCTCCGAGCAAGCGCTCGATCCAGCGCGCGGGTGAGCTGGGTGGGCAGGTCGCGCCGCTCACGCGCGAGCGGCGGCAGACGGCGGCCGATCCGCCGCACGGTGGCGGCGGGGGTAGCTCCGCGCACGGGGTTGACACCGCTGAGCGCCTCGTAGAGCACCAGCGCCAACGAGTACAGGTCTGCCTGCTCGGTGACCTCGTGACCATCGCTTTGCTCGGGTGCCATGTAGGCGAGCGTGCCGAGCACATCGCCGGTGCGCGTGAGCGCTTCCTCGTCGACGAGGCTCGCCCCGCCGAAGTCCGTCAACTTGGCCGCGGCGAGCTCACGCGACGACTCGTGCTCGTGTGCGGGATGCGGCACGAGCACGTTCTGCGGCTTGATGTCGCGGTGGATGACGCCGCGCGCGTGGGCGTGCGACAGCGCCGCGGCGAGCGCCAGGCCGATCTCGAGGATCTCCTCGTCGGCGAGCGCGTCCTCGGCGATCAGCTCGGCGAGGGTGTGACCGTCGACTAGCTCGGAGATCAAATAGAAGGCGTCGTCTACCGGACAGGCCTCATACAGAGCGACGATCGCCGGGTGGGTCAAGCGTGCGGCAGCGAGCGCCTCGCGCTGGGCACGCTCGCCGTCGATCGGACCGTCACCAGCCCCGAGCAGCACTCGCTTGACGGCCACCTCGCGGAGTAGCAGCTCGTCGTGCGCCCGCCAGACGACGCCAAAGCCGCCTGCTCCGAGTCGCTCGAGCAGGCGATAGCGGCCGAGCACCAGCCCCCCCGGGGCGGGCTCTTCGCCACGCCCAACGATGCGCCCACGGGGCTTCTCCGACCCGGGGCGGGGTGCTTGGACAAGGGTGTGCGAGGACTCCACCGGCTCCCGCGTTCGCCATCTGGACCCCCTGTCCCTGCCGTAACAGGCAGGAAAACACGCACTGACCGAGAAGTTGCAGTCTCGTCAGGGGGGCGACGGGTAGTCATACTGGGGCCCTTCCTAAAGTCCCTGCAAAGGAGCGGTTGGCTTTTGTCGTTCTTTGATGATGACGAGGAGACGGCCCGTCGACCGTCATCTCGTGCACCGCGACAGCGGCCAAGCGGGGAGCGTCCCACTGGTGCGGTGACGCCACGCCGTCCGCGTCCGCGGCGCCCTTCGCACGCGGGTCCGTCTGGCACCGACCAGCAAACGCTGATGGTTCGCCGCCTGGTGGCCGCCGGGGTTGGGATCGTGATCGTGATCGTGCTCGCCTTGGTGATCAACGGCTGCGTGAAAAGCGAAAAGCGCCAAGCGCTGACGAACTACAACCGCGATGTCAATCGGCTCGTGCAGGAATCGGACACGCAGGTCTCGCATCCGCTGTTCGTAGCGTTGACGAACTCCACGAGCAAGTCGGCCCTCGATGTCGAGCAGCAGATCGACGACCTACTCAAACAGGCGCAGTCGATCGCCGCGCGAGCGGGCAGCTTGAGTGTGCCCGGTGAAATGGCCAACGCGCAGCGAGACTTGCTGCTGGCGCTCGATCTGCGGGTTGAAGGCATGACCAAGGTGGCGGAACTGGTGCCCAAGGCGCTTGGCGGCCAGGCCAAACAGGCAAGCGTGAAGATCGCCGGAGCGATGGAGACCTTCCTAGCCTCCGACGTCGTCTACTCCCAGCGCGTGGTGCCGCTGATCCAGCAGACGCTCACCGCGAGCAGTATTCAAGGCCTGGTGACCAGCCCGTCGCGCTCATTGCCGAACCTCGGCTGGCTCGAACCGGCCGGCACGCTGTCGCGCATCAGCGGCCAGAGCGCCAACAGCAGCGGCTCCTCGACGGGTATCGCCCCAGGCACCCACGGCAGCGCGCTGTTGGGGGTCAGCGTGGGCGCCAATGAACTCCAGCCGGAACCGACGCTGAACCACATCAACAGCGGTGCCAACCCAACCTTCACGGCAATCGTCGAAGACTCCGGCGAAAACAAGGAGACCGACGTCAAGGTCGATATCACGGTCACCGCTGCAGGCAAGCAGTACAAGGCCTCGCACGTGATCGATCAGGCGCAGCCAGGCACGAAGTACAACGTGGAAGTCACCGTCGTGGGCGTGCCCCAAGGGGAGGCAGCAAAGGTGGAAGCGTACGTCGAACCGGTGCCTGGTGAGACGGACGTGGAAAACAACAAGACCACGTACCTGGCGATCTTCGGCGAATAGCCGCCGCCCGAGCGGGTGCTCGCGGCGACCGTCGGCATCCGCACCGCTAGCGGCTAAGTTGTGGCGATGCTCGCCTCGATCACCAACACCCAGGGCATCATCGCCATCGCCGCGGCAGCAGTGGCGGGCGTGGCGCTACTGGGGTGTGCGACGCTGAGCATCAGCGTGCGGCGACTGCGCAAGGCGCAGCGGCTGGTCCTCGGTGAGCATGGCGAGCGCGACGTGGTCGAGCACGCGGCCACGCTGCAGGACGCATTCGAGGCGCTGGGCTCATATGTCGAGGACACAGCCACACGTCTAGACGCGCGTCTGGCGGGCGTCGAGGCAGCCCTGCGTGGCCGGATCGCGCATCGGGCGCTGGTCCGCTACGACGCCTACAACGAGCTCTCCGGCCACCAGTCGATGTCGATCGCGCTGCTGGATGACGAACGCTCGGGCATCGTGCTCTCGTGCATCCACCACCGCGACCAGGCTCGCGTATACGGCAAGCAGGTGCACGCAGGGCACGGTGAACTGGAGCTATCTCCTGAGGAGGCCGAGGCTGTACGGCTAGCGCTCGCCGGCGGCACAGCCTCCTCGGCCACGAATGAGCCCGGAGTCTGAACGCGAGGGCGCGCGCCCTCGCGTCGGCTATCTCGGCCCGGCTGGCACCTTCAGCGAGGAGGCGCTGCTAGCCAGCGCCGCGCCAGACGCCGTCGAGCCATACGCGCTCGCTAGCATCTATGACACGGTGATGGCGTTGCGGGGCGGGGATGTCAGTTGGGCGATCGTGCCGATCGAGAACTCGCTGGAGGGCTCGATCAACGTCACGCTCGACCTGCTTGCGGGCGATGCCGACGATGTGAAGATCGTCGGCGAGGCACTACTGCGCGTCAGGCATTCGCTGATCGGCGTCGGTGCGGTGGCGCTGGAGGAGATAACGACGGTGATCACCCACCCTCAGGTGCCGGGCCAGTGCACGCTGTTTCTACGCAATGAGCTCGCCCACGCGAAAGTGCTGACGGCAGCGTCAACGGCCGAGGCGGTACGTACGGTGGTCGCCGACGGCCGCCGCGAGCAAGCTGCCCTTGGCACACCGCTGGCGGCGGAGATCTACGGCGCGACGGTTATTTGCGAAGGCGTCCAGGACCGTGAGGACAACGAAACGCGCTTCGTGTGGTTGGCTGGGCAAGCGTTCGCTGGGCAGCCGGCGCCGCTGCTGGCTAGCGCAGGCACAGAGTGGAAGACATCGCTCGTATTCTGGGGTGCAGGCGCCGAGCGGCCAGGCTGGCTGGTGCGTTGCCTGGATGAGTTCGCGCGGCGCGATATCAACCTGACGAAGATCGAGTCGCGGCCTCGACGCGAGGGCCTCGGCAGCTACATGTTCTTCGCCGAGGTGGCCGCCGCAATGGACGATCAGTCAGTCGCGGAGGCGATCGCCAGCTTGAGAGTTATGTGCGAGGACGTGCGTGTGCTGGGCTCCTATCCGAGTGCCGCCGATCCACGAGGGTAGGGCTGCGCGACGGCACCAGTACCAGTGAGCGCCGCGTCAGTGCGATGCCCCCGCTAGACTGCCGCCCTGAGATGGAGAGCACAGTCCCACCCGAGCCGGTGGGGTCCGTGTCGCCCTCAGAGCACCAGCGGCGCGGACCTGAGCCATCGCCCACGACGGCGATGAGCGGTCGGGTGCTCGTTCTGAACGCCACGTTTGAGCCGATTAACGTGTGCACGGTCCGCCGGGCGGTGGTGTTGCTGTTGAAGGAGAAGGCAGAGCTGGTGGAGCGTGGACGCTGGCAACTGCACTCGGAGAGCTCGACGCTCGCTCGGCCTGTGGTGATCCGGCTTGTGAACTACGTCCGTGTCCCGCGGGACGCGCATCGGCGCAAGATCACCCGCCGGGCTGTGTTCGCACGGGATAGCTGGACGTGTCAATACTGCGGCTCGCACTCCAACCTGACGGTCGACCACGTCATCCCCCGCTCCAAGGGCGGCAACTCGAGCTGGGAGAACATCGTTGCCTCCTGCGCCCCGTGCAATCGCCGCAAGGGAGATCGGCTCCCGCGTCAAGCCGGCATGCACCCACGTCACACTCCGCGCACCCCGCGTGCGGAGATTTTCATCCACGTCGCCAGCCCCACGATTCCGGCGGCGTGGCTGGCGTACCTCCCGCAAGCAGCTTGAACGACGAAGGGCGCCCGCGCGGGACGCCCTTCGCATGCTGCTCTGACTGGATGACCGAGGCGACGATAAAGGCAGCCGGAGGGACCAGGACCGGCAGTCGTCTCGGGGTGTCCCGGGTTGGATTCCGCTAAGCGGTCCAGCCTGTCCGACCTAGCGGCCGGTCACCTCCAGGGTCCCGCAAAAACTGTCACTCAACGTTTGGACCACCTCCTTTCTCTGGTCCCGCCAGGGTAGCGAACGGAGCTGACATGTGGGGATAATTGTGTCCACCGTCAGCGAACCTCCTACCCAGCAGGAGCGCTCAGCGGATGATGACGCCGAACTCCTGTGCGTAAGTGGCGCCGGGGGCACCTTCCGCGAGGGAGGCTGGCACGCTTGCTGTGACGCCGATTCCCGTTTCCTTGTACTGGGCTTCGAGGATGTTCGCGAGGTGCCCGGGCGAGGCGAACCAGGCGGCGACGATCGACTGTGGGGTGGAGAGCTGGTAGGTACCCCACGCGAGGTTCTCGCCGATCACGTAGCCGTCGCTGGCGCTCGGGATATAGCCGGTGTTGCGAATGCGGTCCACTGGGGTCTCGCCGCTGGGGGAGACGTGGGCGAAGTAGTTGTCGGCGATCAGTTCCTGGCAGTGACCTTCGGCTGCTTCTTCAAGCTGTGTGTTGGCCTGCAGCGGGCTCTCGCTGTTTTCAGCGCGCTTGCGGTTGATCAGGCACAGCACGGCCGCTCGGACCAGCTGGATGTTTTCTGCCGTGGGTGTTATTTCGGTGTTCTGGCATGGTGTGGCGAGCACGCTTGCGATCGTTGCCGCGACGTTCTGGACGGGCGCTGTTTCAGCCGGTTCGGTGGCCGTGAGGCTCGGTACGGGCGCTTCGCTCGTCCGGCGGGTGCGGAGGCGGTGAAGCTTGGTGGCGTTTGAAGTACGCGGCTGGAGGTTGCGCGTCTCGCACAGGCGGCGGGCCAGCCGTGCGCGACGGGAGGCGTGCGCGGAGCTCTTGGTGGCACAGCGCTCACCCGCTCGATGGGCGCGACTACCGTGGCGGCGAGCGATGCTCGCGCGCTTGGGAGTGGCTGCTGAGGCGACGCCGGCGGCTGTAAAGGCGGCACAGCTGAAGATGAGAAGGACGGTCGCGAGAAGTCTGCTGGGGGTTAGCACCCTCAGCCTTTCGACCGTAGTTAATGCCTGTCTGAGCGCTGAGGTCTAATCTGGACAGGTAGGAGACGCAAACAGTAATCGTGGGCGGATTGTTGCGTGAGGGATGTTGCGAGCGGACGAGCTAGGCGCTGGGCGTGATGCCATCTTGGGGCTCGTCGCCCTCGGCGACCGTCGCCGCGTCATCCTCACCGGCCACCAATGCGGTGGCCTCGCCATCGACTGGTGCGGCGTCCTCGCCGGCGTCTACCACCAGCGCCACTGCGCTGACGACGTCGTCGTCCTTGAGGTTCATCACACGCACGCCGGTGGCCGAGCGGCCCTGTTGGGAGATGCCTCCGGCGGCGGTCCGCTGAACCATGCCACCGACGCTGATGAACACGAGCTCTTGGTGCTCGCGTACGACGAGCGCGCCCGCGAGGGCACCCTTCTGCTCGGTTAGGCCGATCGTCTTGACGCCTTTGGCGCCGCGGTTGGTTTTGCGGTACTGGCTGATCTGGGTGCGCTTGCCGTAGCCGTTCTCGGTCACCACGAACAGGTCCATGTCGTCGCGGGCGACGTCCATCGCGATCACCCTGCCGTCCTTGCCGACATCCATGCCGCGCACGCCGGTCGTGTCACGACCCATCGAGCGGGCGTCGGACTCTGCGAAGCGAACGGTCAGCCCGGCGCGTGAGACCATGATGATCTCGTCGTCGGGGTCGACTGCACGCACGGCGAGCAGCTCGTCGTCATCGCGGATGTTGATGGCGATGATCCCGTCGGCTTTGATTGGGGTGTTGTACGCCTGCAGCTCGGTCTTCTTGACGGTGCCGTTGCGAGTAGCGAACACGAGGTACTGCGTCTCGGTGAAGTCGCGAGTGGAGACGACCGCCTGAATCCGCTCGCCCTCGCGCAGCGGCAGGATGTTCACGAGCGCGCGGCCCTTGGCCGTGCGCTGCGCCTCGGGCAGCTCGTAGACCTTCGAGCGGTACACCTTGCCGCGGTTGGAGAAGAACAGCAGATAGTCGTGCGAGGAGCACACGAACAGGTGCTCGATGAAGTCGCCGTCCTTCATGTCCATGCCCGTCACGCCGCGTCCGCCACGTTGCTGCTGGCGGTAGGTGGCCAGCGGTAGCGACTTGATGTAGCCGGTCTGGGTGATGGTGATCACCATCTGCTGGTCGGCGATCAGATCCTCGATGTCGATCTCGTCCTCGGAGTGGCTGATCTCGGTGCGACGCTCGTCGCTGAAGCGCTCGCCGATCTCCGAGAGCTCCTCCTTGATCACGGCCAGCACGCGGTTCTCATCGCCGAGGATCGCGCGCAGCTCGGCGATCCGCTCGGTTACGTCGGCGTGCTCTTGTTTGATGCCGTCCGCCTCCAGAGCGGTCAGCTGCGAGAGGCGCAGGTCGAGGATCGCTGTCGCCTGGATCACGCTGAGCTCGAAGCGTGCGACGAGCTGCTCGCGAGCGGCCTCGCGATCGCGCGATGCGCGGATCAGTTCGATGATCGCGTCGAGGTGTTCGAGTGCTGTGAGCAGGCCCTCGAGGATGTGAGCGCGCGCCTCCTTCTCGGAGAGCTCGTGCTTGGTGCGGCGCACGATCACCTCGCGCTGGTGACGCACGTAGTTCTCGATCACTTCCAGCAGGTTGAGCGTGCGCGGCACGTTGTCGACGAGCGCGACCATGTTCACGCCAAACGTCGTCTGCATGGGCGTGTGCTTGTAGAGCTTGTTGAGCACGACCTTGGGGATCGCGTCGCGCTTGAGCTCGATCACCAAGCGCATGCCGCGCTTGTCGGACTGGTCGATCAGGTCGGAGATCTCGGGGATGCGTTTGTCGTTGACCAGTTCGGCGATCTTGGTCATGAGGTTGCCTTCGCCGCCCTTCTTGACCATGAACGGCAGCTCGGTGACGACGATCGCCTCTTTGCCGTGGCTCAGTGGCTCGATGTGGGCGCGGGCCTGCACGCGGACGCGGCCGCGGCCGGTCTCGTAGGCGTCTTTGATGCCGCCGTGGCCAAGGATGATGCCGCCGGTGGGAAAGTCGGGACCCTTGATATGGGTCATCAGCCCGGCGACGTCGATCGCGGGATCGTCGATGTAGGCGATCGTCGCGTCGATCACCTCGCGGAGGTTGTGCGGCGGAATGTTCGTGGCCATCCCCACGGCGATCCCCGACGAGCCGTTAACCAGCAGGTTCGGGAAGCGTGCCGGCAGCACCAGCGGTTCGCGGCGCGATCCGTCGTAGTTGGACGCGAAGTCGACCGTGTCCATATCGAGGTCGCGGAGCATCTCGGTGGCGATGCGGGCGAGGCGGGCCTCGGTGTTGTGGCTGACGAACCCGTTTGTGAGGAAGGAGTGGTCGTCGGTGTCTACCCGCAGCGAGTACACCGGCTGAACGCCAGCCGGCTCGACCGAGGCTACCTCGGCGTAGTAGTAGTCGCCGCTCACAAGGGGCGCAATGACGTCGCGGACCTCCTCCGAGGAGATGCGCTCGAGGATGGCTGTCGACCCCTGCTCCCAGCGCTCGATGCGATCGACGTTGTGCCGCCTGAGCCAGTCACGGTCGGCGTAGGTTGAGGCTCCCTCCGCGCGTATGTAGCCAGCTATATGCGGAACGTGGTCATGACTCAAAGCACGGCTGGATACGGGAATCTGGGTGAGTAGCCGTTCTAGCTTCGACTGCTTCGCGCCAAAGAAACCGACCCGATCGGCAAACACTCGGGCGTCACGGCGGTTCGTTATCACCACCTTGATCTCTCCCTGCGCCGAGGAGCTAAGACGCGCCACGATCCCAAACTCGAGGAGGAGCTGCTGAACGTCCTGCGCGAGTTGCGCACTTCGCGTCGAATAGGAGATCTGAATCGTGCTGCGGGGCAACAGCGAACAGGAGCCGTCGCCCTCGAAGAGGGCCTGCAGAAAGGCTCGCTTCATCCCACGGCCTGCTGCCCACACAAACTCAGGCACGCGCTTGCTCTCGCTGACGAGTCCCTCCATCTCAGCGATGGCACTCTGTCGGAGAGCGGATAGGTTCTGGACGTCGAGCTCGTGGCAGAGGCTGCCTGACGCGATCGTTCGTGAATAGACGTAGCGCGGACCGCCGACGACAGCGTCATAAGCACCGAGCACCGCGTCGAAGAATGGCCGGTCAATGTTGTTGAAGCCGGCGCGCTTCTCGGAGAACCAACCCTCTGCCACCAACGCTCCTGCCAACAGCCCAAGCATCCGTTCGCTCTCATCGAGAGGCTCGTCGGTTGACGGGCTCCCACGGTGGAGCAACACGCGCTCCCCTGGGCCGATCTCCTCAAGCAGCTTCCACATCAGTAGCGGTACGCCCGCCATGTCAAGCAGACACAACACCGGGTGGTTCGCGCTGCCAGTCAACTCGTAGCCCTCTGACGTGCGGAGTCGTAGCGTGGGGTGCTCGCCGGAATGGAACAGGACCGAGGCATGCACGGGGCGACCGAGGCGATCTAGCACCTCGACATCCACAGGGTTCTCGGAGTCCGGCCGCGCTCCCGCGAGAAGCGAATCGATCCTGGCGGTTCCATCAATAGTACGAACCCGCGTGTCCCCCGAGACGCAATACCTCATCGCAGCCGCCGGATCGTCGTCGACAGAACCGAAGTTGCCCTGGCCGTCGACGAGCTCGTTGCGCATGGAGAACTCCTGGGCCATGCGGACGAGGGTGTCGTAGATGGCGGAGTCGCCGTGGGGGTGATAGTTGCCCATCACCTCACCCACGATCTTGGCGCACTTGGCGTAGGAGCGGGTCGGGCCGAGACCCAGCTCGTTCATTGCGTAGAGCACGCGCCTGTGGACGGGCTTCAGACCGTCGCGGACGTCAGGCAGGGCACGCCCGACGATCACCGACATGGCGTAGTCGAGGTACGCCGTGCGCATCTCCTCCTCGAGCGCGCGCGGTTCGACGTTGCCGCCGCTGATCACATCGGCACTAGCGATGACTGCTCACCTCCCTACACATCTAGATTCACAACGGTTCGGGCGTTCTCCTCGATGAAGGCGCGTCGGGGCTCCACCTGGTCGCCCATCAGCATCGAGAAGATCCGGTCGGCCGCGAAGGCGTCCTCGAGCGTCACCTGGGCGAGCGTGCGCGTCTCCTGCGCCATCGTGGTTTCGCCGAGCTGTTCGGCGTTCATCTCGCCGAGCCCCTTGAAGCGCTGGAGTTTGATGCCCTTTTGGGCGACAGCCATCACGGCCGGGTGCAGATCCTCAAACGACGGGGCCGTCTCCACGGCGTCGCCGAGTCGCACCTCGAAGGCCGGCGTGCCTGTCAGCTCGATCAGCTGGGCATGCACACGGGCGAGCTGGCTGTACTCCTGAGAGTCGAACAGGCTGCGTTGGATCCGATGGATCCGCGCGAAGCCCGTCTTGGCCTCGATCGCCTTGATGCGAAGCTCCATCGGATCTGACTCGAGCAGCTCGGTGGTGTGCGTGTCGGCGGCGCCGTCTGCGCGCTCGAGCAGCTTGATGGCGGCGTCCGCGCTGAGCGCCTGCTCCCCAAGCAGCGCAGACTCCTCGAGGAACTGCACGACGTCGTGGCCGTGAGCGGCCTTCAGTGATGAGGACCAGCCCTCGTACTGCTTGAGCAGACGGGTGAAGCGCTGCCACCGCGCCTCGGTCAGTTTGAACTGCGTCGCGTGCTTGTCGAAGACCTCGAGCTTCTCCCACTTGTCGGCCAGCAGGATCTCCTCCAGTTCGGAGTCCTTCTCGATGTAGCGCTCGCGCGTGCCCTGCTTGAGCTTGTAGAGCGGCGGCTTGGCGATGTATACGTAGCCTTCCTCGATCAGCTCCTTCATCTCGCGGAAGAGCAACGTCAGCACAAGCGTGCGGATATGTGCGCCGTCGACGTCGGCGTCGGTCATCAGCACGATCTTGTGGTACCTGGCGTTCTCGATGTTGAACTCGTCGCGCACGCCAGTGCCGATCGCCGTGATCAGCGCCTGCACCTCGGTGTTCTGAAGAACCTTGTCGATACGAGACTTCTCGACGTTGAGGATCTTGCCGCGCAGCGGCAGCACGGCCTGCGTTTCACGGTCGCGGCCCTGCTTGGCTGAGCCACCGGCGGAGTCACCCTCGACCACGAACAGCTCCGCCAGCGAGGGATCCTTGATCGAGCAGTCGGCGAGCTTTCCGGGAAGCGTGGAGTTCTCGAGCGCCGACTTGCGCCTGGTCAGATCGCGTGCCTTACGCGCCGCCTCGCGGGCGCGCTGCGCCTGGACCGACTTCATGATCACCGCACGAGCCTCGCTGGGGTTCTCCTCGAGGAACTCGCCGAGACCGGCGTTGACGATCGACTCGACGAAGCCGGCCATGCCGGGGTTGCCGAGCTTGGTCTTGGTCTGGCCCTCGAACTGGGGATCGCGCAGCTTCACGGAGATGACGGCGGTCAAGCCCTCACGCACGTCCTCGCCGGTGAGGTTGTCCTCTTTGTCCTTGAGCAGGCTGTGCTCGCGCGCGTACTTGTTGAGCGTGCGCGTCAGCGCCGAACGGAAGCCGCTCATGTGCGAGCCGCCCTCGCGCGTGTTGATGTTGTTGGCGAAGGAGTGGATCGAGTCCTGATAGGAGGAGTTCCACTGCATCGCGACCTCGGCTGCGCCCTCGTCGGACTCCCCAGAGAAGAACACGACCTTGCGGTGCACGGTCTCCTTGTTCTCGTTTAGATAGCCGACGAAGTCCTCGATGCCACCCTCGTACTGGAACTGCGCGGAATGACCCTCGCCGCGCTCATCCACGATCGAGATCTTCAACCCGCGGGTGAGGAACGCGGTCTCGCGCAGACGCTCCTCGAGCGTGCTGAAGTCGAAGTCGAGCGACTCGAAGATGTCGGCGTCCGGGAGGAAGGTGACGGAGTTGCTGGTAGGCGCTCCGGGCGCAAGCTGCTCGCCCCTGACGAGCTCGCCCTGCGGCACTCCACGTGAATACTCCTGGGAGAAGACGTAGCCATCGCGGCGGATCTCGACTTGCAGACGTTCCGACAGGGCGTTGACAACCGAGACGCCGACGCCATGCAGCCCGCCGGAGACCTTGTAGCCGCCACCCTCGCCGAACTTCCCCCCGGCATGGAGCACGGTGAGCACCACCTCGGCGGCGGACTTCCCGTTGCGTCCCTTCATCGGACCGGTCGGGAAGCCCCGACCGTCGTCGGCCACGCGGACCCCGCCATCGGCCAGCAGCGTCACGTCGATCTGCGTGCAGTAGCCGGCCATCGCCTCGTCCACGGCGTTGTCGACCAGCTCACGGATCAGGTGATGAAGTCCCGATGGTCCGGTCGATCCGATGTACATGCCTGGTCGCACGCGCACTGGCTCTAGACCTTCGAGAACGGTGATGTCTTTTGCGTCGTAGCCGGTGCCAGTACCCTTGGTCTTTTGGGCCACGAAGGCTTCCTTTCGGTGACAAAAATTGGGCGCATTCCGCGCGGTCGAAGTCAATTT
>DATBYJ010000212.1:0-4847 GCA_036513795.1 Solirubrobacteraceae bacterium
TCCGTCCTTTGCTCCTGCGGCAGTGCCGCCATCCAGCTCATCGAGCCGATGTAGTCGATCACCCGCTCCGCGTCAGTCTGCTCGGGGAAGGTCAGCTGGATCTCCCGTGGCTCCGTCCATCCGCCAGCCGCCTTCACAGAGTCCTGCCACGACGGGCCATCGAACAGCGGGTGCTCCGGGCGCAGTCCCGCGATCACCGTCCCCACCTCATGCGCCGACGAAGTCCCACCCCAGTCGACCGCGCACGCCAGCAGCGCAACCCCACCGCCCGGCCGCAGTACCCGAGCGATCTCCGCCAATGCACCCGCCGGCTCGAACCAATGAAACGCATCCGCAACCGTCACCGCCGCCACCGATCCATCCTCCAGCGGGATCGCCTCCGCCGTGCCCTCACGCACGCGCTCAGATCCGATCGCTACCTCCAGCAGGCCGCGCAGCGACTCCTGGGGCTCGACCGCCACCACGTCCAGTCCGAAGTCCAGCAGCGCCTTCGTCAGCTTGCCCGTGCCCGCCGCCAGGTCGAGCACGCGATCCCCCCGTTCGATCCGAAGCTCCGCCGCCAGGCTGGCGATCACCTCCTGTGGGTAAGCGGGACGCCCACGCTCGTAAGCGTCAGCGATCGTGTCGAACCCTTGGGCCAGGGGGTGCAGAGTCACTACTCAAGCCCCAACAGCCGCCGACTGCGACGGCACATCTGCCTCGGCGTCAGCGCCGGGTCCAAGGTTCCGCTCGACGTGATCGACGATCAATTCCGTTACGAGATCGGTGTTGTCCCACACCGGCACGTGTCCGCATCCGGGGAGCGCGATCGCCTTGACGCCCGGTATCTCGCGACGGTAGCGGGGGGCGTGGCGAAGACCAGGCAGCACGCGGTCGAACTGCGGCGTAGCCAGCAGCACCGGGCAGCTGATCCGATCCAAATCTCCGATCGTGAGCCCTGCGTCGTCCGCCCGCAGCGCTTGGATCGCCCGCTGGCTGATGGAACAGCCCAGCGCCGCCTGCGATATCGAGGCTGCATCGGCCGAAGACACGAGCTCACCATGGCGCATGATTTCCCTGAACGCCAAGCGGCGAGTTCCAGGGCGTCTCATGATCCGCTCACTCCACGCATGGGTTCGCTCGAGCATCTTGATCTGCCTGGCGAAGAAATTCCCGATGCGCGGGCCCTCGCCGTCGCCCCTGCTCCAGCCACCGGCAGGCGCCAGCGCCACGACCGATCGCGCACGGCCGCGCTTGGCGAGCTCCAGTGCGATCCCGCCGCCCATCGAGTTGCCAACGAAATGCGCCGTGCCAACGTTCAACTCGTCTAGCAATCCTTCGACCGCGTCGGTGGATCGCTCGAAGGTGATCGGCTGATCGGCGGGGTAGACCGGGCCGCCGTGATGGCCCGGAAGCGTCGGCGCGATCACCTCGTAGCGAGCAACAAGGTCGGCCAAGATCGGGTGCCAGATCCTCCACGCCGCGGTAAAGCCGTGCAGCAGCACCACTGGCTCACCAGCGCCAGCTCTATACACCGCAGGCGAGATTTCTGACATCGGGGTCAAGTCTAACGGTGCCTGCCTACAGCTGCTGTAGGCAAAGCTCCGGGGGTGGGACTCGAACCCACAACCAATCGGTTAACGGCCGACTACTCTGCCAATTGAGCTACCCCGGATCGTCTGCTGTGCTAGCCCGGACGAGCGTTTAGCCTGTCCAGCGCGTCGGCCGGGATGATCGCCATCCCATCCTCGACCTCCGCGTGGCAATTAGAGCACAGAAGCACGCACTTCTGCGCCTCGACCCGCAACTTGTCGAGGGCGATGGCGACTCCTTTGGCGTTGAGCTCGTGGCGCTTTAGCGACGGCTCGACATGATGGAAGTGGAGCGCACGCATGTTGCGGTCGAATCCGCATATGCAACACGCGCCGCCTGCCTCGGCGACCAGGATCGTCTTCACCTTCCGACGTCTACGCACCACAGCGTCCGATCGGCATCGCTTGCAGCGGTAGTAGCCGCGTCCGTCAAGACAGAAGTCGGTCTCCCCGTGGTGACTGCAGCGCATCATCACCGTGGCAAGCCCCGCTTCCTTGGCAGCCCTCGCCGCGCTCGGGGGTCGTCCTCTCACGCTTCCATGCGTTTTTAGCCCATACCGGATCAGCCAGTGCCGCACCGTCCCCTTGCTGCGGCCTATCGCCTCGGCGATCTGCGCGATCGACATGCCAGCCTCGATCAGGGTCTCCAATTCCTCCCTCGTGATCCCGCCCCGAGCCGCGTGCTTCTCGTGATTAGCCGCCTCCAGCCCATATTGCTTGAGCCAATAGCTGACGGTCGCTTCATGGCGCCCGAACCGCTTGCCGATCTCAGCCAGCGACAGCCCGTGCCCGAGCATCCGCTCCAAAGACGCGCGATCCATAGCGCGTAGCCTCGCACGAACATCCGTTCGCGTGTGTGTCTTTTGTGCCGAGTGTGTGACTATTTGCGGGCAGAAGTGTGTCTCGCCTCGCCTACCTCGCCTCACCCACCCGCGCGGCCGCCGGGAGCGCCTCACCCCTCCCGATCGCCGGTCTTCTCGAGCACCAGCCCGTACGCGCGGTCGAAGTCGCGTTTGACCTCGGCCTTGCGTTTTGCCAGGGCGTTGACGTCGCCGCCGTCCTGCCCTCGCGCTCGCTGGATCTGACGATCCACGCGCGCCAACTCCAGCTGCAGGCGCTGAACCTCGAGCATCGCGCCGTCGGGCTGCTCGCGGCCGGCTTCCACCACGAGCTCAGCCAGCAGCCCCTTCAGCTGAGGGTCGTCCTCCAAACGCTCCCCCCCGTCTGCCAGCTCGCGCATCGGCGCGCGCAGATCGCCCGCACCCAGGCGTTTGGCGGCGCGGCGCAGCAGGCCGCTCGAGAAATGCTCGTCGATGTCCAGGCCGGCGAGCGCCGGCGCACCCTCGTCGGGCGAGGCGATGCACAGCGCAAGGAACGCCCGCTCTGTCTCCTCGCGGCGCGTCATCTCGCTCACCCTTGGCTGACGCGCGCGCACGGACTCGCCATCACCGTCGCCTCGGGGGGCGCCCTGCCCGCGACCGTCCGCGCGACCAGCGCCCTGCTGGGGACGACGCGAAGGGGCGGCAAGCAGCCGCTCGGCCACGCCTTCCGGTAGCGCCATCCTGCTATCGACGGTCCGCGTGAGCTCCATCCGTAGCGCGCTCTGAGGCAGCTCCGCGAACACCGGACGCAGCTCCTCGATCATCCGGTCCTGCGCTTCGCTGTCAGTTGGATCGCCGCTCGCCAGAACACGCTCTGTACGGAAGCTCACGAAAGAGATCGAGCCTTTGACCGCCGCCCGCATCGCCTCCGCTCCATCGCGCTGGATCAGATCCGCCGGGTCGGTGCCGGCGGGCATCATCACCACCCGCAGCTCCAGCTTGCGTTTGCTGGCGAGGCGGAACGCCTTGAGCATCGCCTCCTGCCCGGCGCTGTCTGCGTCGAGCGCCAGCAGCACCGTCTGCGCCATCCGCGCAAGCTCACCCACCTGCTCGGCTGTGAGCGCGGTGCCCATCAGTCCCACCACGTTGCGAATCCCCGCCTGGTGCAGCGCGATCACATCGGTGTAGCCCTCACAGAGGATCACCTCGCCGGCGCGCGTGGCGTGAGCACGCGCCAGATCGGCGCCGTACAGCTGCAGACCCTTGTGGTAGATGTCATTGTCGGAGGTGTTCAAGTACTTCGGCCGCTGTTCCTCGCTCATCGCGCGAGCGCCGAAGCCGAGCACTCGCCCGCGAACGTCGGCCAGCGGGAACATGATCCGCGAGCGGAAGCGGTCGTACAGGCGCCCGTTCTCCTTCGAGCGCTGCGCGAGGCCCGTGTCGTACAGCTCCTGCTCAGAGAACCCGCCTTTGCGTGAGGCCAACAGCACGCGATCCCACGCGCTCGGCGCATAGCCCACACGGAACTCCCGCATGATCTCCTCCCCCAGCCCTCGCCCCTCCAAATAGGCACGCGCCTTGGCTGCCTCCTCTGACTCCCACAGGAAGCGCTCGTAGTAGGACGTGGTCCTCGACAGCAGCTCCAGCAGCCGCTCGCGGCGCCTGCGCTTCTCGGCCTCGCGCGGATCCTCCTCCTCGCGCTGCAGCTCAACGCCATAGCGTTCCGCCAGCAGCTCGAGCGCGCCTTTGAAGTCAACGCCTTCGGTCTCCTGCACGAACGTGAACACATCACCTGATGCCTGGCAGCCGAAGCAGTAGTAGACCTTCTGCGAAGGGTCGATGCCAAACGACGGCGTGCGCTCCTCGTGGAACGGGCACAGCCCCTCGTAGCGAGCAGGGCCAGCGCGACGCAGCTCCGTGCGCGCGCCGACCAGCTCCACGAAGTCGACCGCGTCGCGTACCCGATCCTTGGAGTCGCTGGTGTAGAGCGCCACGGGGCTACGCTAGCGGGCGAAAGCTCGCGGCACTTGCAGCTCGGTGTACGCCCTTATGCAGTAGCGATCGGTCATTCCCGCGAGGTAGTCGGTCACCCGTTGCGCCAGCTGCAGATCGTCACTCCCAGGAGTCTCACCGGCGCCGCGTGGCAACAGCTCGGGGTGCTCTACGTAGTGCTCGAACAGCCTGCGCACGACCGCTTCGATCTTCTCCCGCTCGGCTCTTACAGCCGGCCCCAGGTAAACCCGCTCGAACATGAAGTCGCGAAGCTCGCTCATGGCAGGACCGGCAAGCGGCCCCTGCACAATGTCCTGAGCAACCTGTGAGTGCTCGACCATGTCGTGCACCAGCGCGTCGATCCGCGCTGAGCCGCTTTCGCCGAGCACCGCGATCGGCTCGCTCGGCAGATCCTCCTCACGCAACAGCCCCGCGCGCACGGCGTCGTCGATGTCGTGGTTGA
>DATBYJ010000213.1:0-6545 GCA_036513795.1 Solirubrobacteraceae bacterium
GTCTGGCACGGTGACGCTCAGCACCGGGGGGTGAACGTCAGGCAGCGTGTCGAAGCTCTGATAGTCCGCTGGTGCAGCTTCAGGGTTGGGGAACTCGGCGACGTCCGCTGTCGGATAGGGGTCGTCGATGTTGAATGCAAACGAGACTCGTTTGGTCGCCGCGCCCGCACCGAGCAGTGCCCGCACGGTCACACGCTCGCCGCCGATGAACGGTCGCTTGGGGACGAAGCTACCGCCACCTCCCTGGGAGTACGCGTACACACGACCGGCATGCTCGCCCGACTCCGAGCCCGTGACGGATACGTCTTGGATGTCCGACACATCCATGCCGAGGAAGCTGATCTGGGTATCGGGGTTGGCTGTGTCCGTCCCCGGCTCGGGCGAGACGTCAACGTCGGTACCTGGCAGGCTGGCGCTGTGCTCGATCGTCGTCGGCAAGCACGAGGGCGAGCTGGCGTTTGCGCTCGTGTTGGTGTGGGTGCTCGAGGACCCGCAAGCAGCGATCACGACAGCCACCGCCACTACCGCGACGGCGACCAGCAGGACGATGTATCCGTTCCTTCTCATATGCGCATGGGATGGCCCGACCGTTGGACGCTGCGACAACGATGCGTGACCGGCGGCTCGAGCTCGAGCTTTTCACCGTCTTTGCCCTCAACCCCCCGGGTCCAGACGAAGAAGACCGCTCGGGGCCAGACAATACCGAGGAACCCGCAAGCCCCTCCCGATGGTGCGCAGATCAGCGCCATCCTTACCAACTTCTTCGCGGCGCCGAGTGTGCGCACATGGCGTACGATCTGGGTGATGTCTGCACGGTGGCTTTCCGTTCTGCTCGCAGCGCTTGCCTTCGTGGCGGTGGCGGCGCCGTCTGCGGCCGCTGCTGACTCCACAGACGCTGGAACGACGCAGGCTTATTTGCACGCGAACTACACGTTGATGCGCTACTTCACCGCGCACATCCCAGCGGCAAAAGCCGAGATAGCGGGCGTCCTGGCGGGTGTCCGCCGTGAATGCCCACTTGCCGCGTCGGGATCTCCAGAGAACGTCGACGCCGAACAGCTCAGCGACGAGGTCGTGGGGACGATGGTGACAACCGTGGTGCAGCGCAATCTTCCCGCCACGCTGAGCGCCATTCGGGCCACTGCGTCGCTGCACTGGAGCGACGGCGCGCTCAACAAGTCGATCCACGTCTACCTGACCAAGGCCAAAGCGCTCACCACGCTCGCGGTGCCAAATTTGTGCGGGGACGTGAAGGAGTGGGCGGCGAGCGCCTTCAAGACGCTGCCCGCGAGCACCGCCAGCTTCGCCCCGCGCTTCCTTGCGTGGTGGGTGGCGCCGGGCAACCAGCCGTCAGCGCTGCGTCGCTTCGAGAGCAGCCAGGACGCAGCGCTTGCCCACCGCACGACCAAGCTGGAAGAACAGTGGACTCAGTTCGAAGCGAACGAGGTCGAAGTGTGGGGGGAAATCATGGACGCACTTGTGCTGCAGCCGTAGTTTCTGACGAGCACCGGCAACCAGTTGCGGCGGCGCACTCAGGCAACGGCACGCAGGTGGCGATAGGGCTCCCCACGTAGCTCGCGCACAAGGCCGTCCAGGACTCCCTCCTCGTCCTCCTCGTGACCGTCGGTAACCGCGCCGATCACGGCGCGCTTGCGCTCGAGCAGCGTGGAGATCGTCTCATCGACGGTGTCCGCGGCGAGTAGGTAGTAGGCGTTGACCGCGTCCTGCTGGCCGATCCTGTGGCAGCGGTCCTCGGCTTGGTCATGCTTGGCTGGCGTCCATGCCAGCTCGAGGAACACAACGTTGGAAGAGCGCGTCAGCGTGAGCCCGTGGCCGGCGACATCGATCGAGCACACGATCAGCTGATTCTCGGCGCCCGCGTCAGCTGCCTGGAAGGCCTGCAGCGCGCCGTCCCTGGCGGTCGCGCTGTCTTCGCCGAGGATGTGCAGGGCCGTGGGGAAGCGCGCCAGCACAGCGCGCTGAATCTCGCGGTGGCCAGCAAACACGACGAGCCGCTCTCCGGAGGAGCAGAAGTCGTGGATCCAAGCGAGCGATGCATGCAGCTTGCCGCGCGCGGCAAGCATCTTCAGCGCGTTCAAGCGCACGAGGCGTTCGGCCCGCAATGCGGCCGCGACCTTCGCGTCGAGCTCGCGCAGGTCCAATGGCTGGCTGCGCAGCCATGCCACTAGGTCACGCTCGGCGAGCCTGTATTCGGCCTCGTTGTCGAGCTCCACGGGCACGATCGCACGCGTCTTGGCGGGCAGTTGCGGCAGCACATCGGCCTTGAGGCGGCGTACGAAGCAGCGGGCACGTAGATGCCAGTGCAGGCGCATATGGGCGTCGGGACCACGGAAGCGCTCGCCGAAGCGGACACCCGAGCCGAAGTCAGCCAGTCGCCCGAGGATGCGCAACTGGGAGATCAGCTCGGCCGGCCGGTTGGTCACGGGTGTGCCACTCAAGGCCAGGACGAGACCGTCCCGCGGCACGACGCTCGACAGCCGCTGCACCGCCTGGGTGCGCTTGGCAGCGGCGTTCTTGCAGTAGTGGGACTCATCCAGCACGAGCGCCTGCGGGCCGAGCGCACACAGCTCCTGCAGGCGCGACGCCACGATGTCGTAATTAACGACCGTAACGTCGGCCGTCTCAGGCTCGCGTGCGTCACCCGAGCGAGCGCCGCCGTTGCCGGCGAGCGCCCGCGTGGTGCGCTGCGGCAGCCAGTGTGCGAGCTCACGCAGCCAGTTCAGCTTGAGGCTGGCCGGGCAGACGACGACCGCTGGATAGGCATCGGCTGCCTCGATCGCGGCGAGCGCCTCGATCGTCTTGCCCAGACCTTGCTCGTCGGCGAGGAACGCGCGGCGGCGCTCGAGCAGGTAGCTGACCCCGGCGCGCTGAAACGACTTCAGCTCACCGCCGAGGCCGGCGATGTGCAGATCTCCTTCAGTGGCGCTCGAGAGCTCGACGAGACCGGCTGCACGTGCATGTTCCTCGCGGATCTCCTGTAGTAGTGAGAGCGCGTCCGGCTCGACCCAGATCTCGCCGTCGGCAAGAAACGCGTCCAGCTGCGGCACGCAGAACGGGTCGGCGCGGAGTCCCGCCGGCTGGCCTTCCCCGCGCGTGGCGCCGCGCCGTGCTCGCGGCGTCACCACGCCGGGTAGTGCCGCGAAGCGGTTGACAAGCAGCGGGTCGTGCCCGGGCGTGACCACGAAGGTGTCCTGCTCGTGCACGCTTGAGAGCTCGAGCACCGCCGGTGGCGCTGGTCGACCGTCCTCGAGCGCCGCAATGCAGCGTCGCGCGGCCGGGCTGATCCAGGCATCGAGCCCTTCGATCAGCCGCCAGGAGGCAAGCGTCAGCGGCACCGTCGCCCCACCGGGCGCGCTCACGGAATGCTCTCGCAACGGCCCCGGCAGGCGTTCGCGCTCGCCCAACAGCAGGAACTCGGGAGCCTCTCCTGGGGCCGGCGGGGTGGGTGGGCCCACAACATCGAGGTTGCCGCGCCAGGTGGTAGCACGGGTCAGCCACGCGCTCACGCGCGGGTCGACGCTCGCGTCCTCGAGGTGGCCGAGCAGCTCGAGCAGCGCTTGGGCGTCGTGCTCGACTGCCGCAAGGCCAACCGTCCTGGCGGGCCCCTCTACCGCGCGCAAGCCGGCACGGTCGGCCAGCACCCGCGCCAGCGGCGCCCGCTCGGCTGAGATCAACAGCCAATGCTCACCGCGGCGATCGCGACGGAACTCGACGTCAAAGCGGGGGCTTGGCCCGTCGTGGGCGCTTCGCGACGCGCCGGCTCCGGCCGGCCCCTCGCGTGCGCTCTCGGAGCTGGCTGTCAATGCCCGGCGGGCGGCGTCGCTCAGGCGCAGGCGGCCGGCGCCGTCTTGCAACGCCTCCACGAGCTCAACTGAGCTCTCGTCCAATGGCACGAGCGCGCGGCCGATGATAGGAATGTCGTTGGCGTCGGGGTGTGCCAGGAGCGCTGAGACGAGTTCCGGTGCGTTGTCGGTAGCGAAGCTGAGCCACCAGTCGTGGTCGGGGCGCGCGAGGTCGAGCAGGCACTCGCCCGAGTGGCGGCGAGCACGGCGGCGGGCGATCGCGCGGGAGAGCTCGTCGCTGACTTCGGTGTCATCAGGCAGGCTCGCCAACAGCAGCGCGAGCGCCTCCGCCTGCTCCGGTTCCAGCGGCAGGCACCACGCTCGCTCGCCGGGGTCCCAGCGGCGGCCGGGAATCGCCCTGAGCAGCTGGCGCAGACGATCGTCATAGGGAAAGCGCAGGACGGCCTCGTCGCGCGCGAGGGTGGCGGAGAACGGTGCAGGGGACATCGTGCACCGCACGATAGGCGCCGCGGGGGATGGGCACGACGGTGTGGCTACTGTGGGTTCGCGAGCGAGCGTTCGAGCACGGCGATCCCAGCAGCGAGATCAGGCCTGCTGGTCGACCTTCGGTAGCGCCTGGGTGATCGAGCGCGTGAGCACGGCGCGCACGAGCAGCGCAAGCCCGGGGATGCGTGAGGCGAGACGGATGTCGTACACGAAACGCGTGCCGCCGCCTTGAGCCACGAACGTCATGACCCCGAGGTGTCCGCTCAGCGGGCTGCCCTTGGTGATGCGGTAGACGATCCGCTCGCTGGGGAGGAACTCCGTAACGGTCTCCTCGAATGGCGCGAGCGGCCCGATCTGCAACCGCCTGACCGAGCCTACGCCGTTGCGCTCCCCATCCTGTCCGTCTCGCACACGCGTGACCTTGGCGCCGAACACCTCCGCGAGGTTCTCGTGCTCGGCAAGGTGCGCGAACACGCGCTCCGGCGGCTTGGAGAAGTGATGTTCGATATGGACGTGGTGGGCGCGCACTCGCGAGAGGCTACAGGGCTGCCGTCGCCATGGGCCGCCATCCGACAGGCCGCCACGACGCTCAGGAACGGGCAGTGACCTCCTGCAGCAGCTGCTCGAGACGCTCGAGCGTGCTGGGCGTCCCCATCGCCAGGATCACGTCGCCGACGAGCAGCGATGTGTCGGCGGGGGGTTGGGGCTGGAAGTCGGTGCCGCGGCGCAGGCCGACGATCATCGAGCCGCCGCGGATGTCGCCGACGGTCTGGCCGATGCCATTGCAGCCGTCGCCGACGGGGATCTCCTCCATGCGGTACTCGGTGTCGACGTCGACCACACCGCTGAGCTGGGGGTGCAGCGCGAGCCTTGCCATCTCTGTGCCACTGGCCTTGTACGGGGAGATAACCCGGTCGGCACCCGCGCGCTTGAGCTTCTTCTCGGTGTCCTCGATGGCAGCCCTGGCGACGATCGGGATGTCCGCTCGCAGGCCGCGGGCGGTGAGCGTGATGAACACGTTGTCCGCGTCGGAGTCCGCGCAGACGACGATCGAGCGGGCACGGGCGATGCCCGCCTGTAATAGGACCACGTCGTCGGAGGCATCGCCCTCGATGAAGCTGATGCCGAGGCCCTCGGCGCGGTGGCGGTTGCGGTTGTCAGCGTCGACGACCACGTAGCTGGCACGCGCGGCGCGCAGGTCGTGCTCGACCTGGCGGCCGACGCGGCCGAAGCCGCAGATGATGTGGTGGTCGCTGAGCGAGTCGATCATTTTCTGCATGCGCCGTGCCGCCAGCAGATCACCGAGATGCCCAGCCACGAAAAACTCCGTGACCGTGGCTAGCGCGTAGAAGAGCGTACCGACGCCGAGCACGGTCAGGAGAACCTGGATGATTTGCCCGGCGGTGCTATGCGGCTGGGGAAAGCCACCGACGGTAGCGGTGGTGTCGAGCGCCCAACGAAAGCCGTACCAGAGGTCGACGTGCTCGGTGAGCGCCAGTCCGACAGCACCGAGGAACAACAGCCAGGCGGCTGTCAGGCCGAGCAGAGCGATGCGCCGCACGAACAGCGTCAGCTGGCGATGTGATGCCTCCCCTGAGCGTTCGGGCACGCGGTGCAACAGGCGATCGAGGTTCGACACGACGAGCGCTAGTTTGAAGCAAAGCCCGCATTGCAGCGGCCGCTGCTACTCAGAGCCACGCGCGGCGACCAGCAGCCCGTCGACGAGCCGCTCGAACGTCGCGGCGACTATGTCCGTGGAATCGGGATCGCGTGCGACCAGCAACGCCGCCTCGTCCAAGGCGCCCATCAACAGGTGCGCAAGCGGCTCGACGGGCAGCGCCACGATCTCGCCCGCGTCGATGGCGGCGCGGATGACGGACTCCATCAACCCCAATCCGTAGCGTTCGGCGACCTCGCGCCAGCGCACCCAGCCGAGCACTGCGGGGCCGTCGATCAGCACGATCCGCTGCACCTCCGGCGTGCGGCATGCCTCGAGGAAGGCTCTAATTCCGGCGCGCATCGCCGCGAATGGGCTCCTGACGTCCCCGAGCAGACCGTCGACGCGCTCGGTCAGCTCCTGCTCGACCTGTTCGTATACGGCCAGGAACAGCTCCTCCTTGGACGAAAACTGGTGGTAGAGGGCACCGCGCGTAACGCCCGCACGGCGCACGATCTCCTCGGTTCCCACGTCGGCGTAACCGTTGCGCGCGAACAGCACCCGCGCAGCGCGAATGA
>DATBYJ010000214.1:0-6639 GCA_036513795.1 Solirubrobacteraceae bacterium
GGCACCAGCCACATTCCGTATGCCGGCGCGAGTCGTGTCACGGTGTTCTGTCCCGGAAGCTTGCGCACCATCGAGTTCAGCGTGCTTAGAACCAATCTCATCGCAGAGCCCACATCAGAATATCTGGCAGAGCCCGATACCAACTGCGAAGGGAACCCAAGTTGCCGGCTGCCAAACATACGGAGCCTCCACGGGCGCTGCGATCGTGCTGCATGAGGCTTTGCTGTCCGGCGGCTCGTCCTAACTCCGACACATCTGTGTCCCTTCCAATGCCCACCGTATTGTTCGCAGCGCGAGCCGTATTCGATCAGGATGCGGCGCCATTCATCACCGAAGCTGTCGTCATCGCTCGCTGCTTCGCCTAGCGGCTGGTAAAGCACGGCGGGCTCGATGTGCGCTTCCTCGTCCCCTTCGTTGGCTTCGTGATGGTCGGATGCGTATTCATACCAGCCTTCGTCTTGAACATCCCGCTTCACTTGTTCGGCGTCCGATCTCGCCGAGCATGTCGACGGTATGCCACCCCGAGTGTGCCGCCCACCGCGACACACAGAGACGTAACCACGACGGACCCAGAGAAGCTATCGCCAAGCACGACCAGCTCGATGACCAATATCAGTGAACCAATCAGAACGAACGTACCGGCGTACTGATGAGGTTGCATTCCCTGTCTCCGTATCATCACAGCATCCCTTTAGGGCCAGATTACGATGCATGCCCCGCCGGCTCCAAGAGCGCCGGGTACATCTGCGATTGCGCCTCCTATGGCGCCCGCAATGGTGCACGCGACATCTCTGACGGTCACGTGACCGTGACCGTGACTGGGGATTCCGACGCACTTGTGTCCTCGCCAGTGCCCACCGTATTGTTCGCAGCGCGAGCCGTATTCGATCAGGATGCGGCGCCATTCTTCGCCGAAGCTGTCGTCATCGCTCGCTGCTTCGCCTAGCGGCTGGTAGAGGACTGCGGGCTCGATGTGCGCTTCTTCGTGCCCTTCGTTGGCTTCGTGGTGGTATGAGGCGTATTCGTATTCGCCTTCTTCTTCGTACCACCATTCTTCTTCTTCGTATTGTGGGCCGGCTAGCGCTGCGTTGCGTGCTGCTTCAGCGGCGGCGCGGGCTGCTGCTTCGGCGGCGGCCTTTTCGGCGAGTTCTCGCTGGACGCGTTCTTGGTGTTCTCGGTAGCCGAGCGCGAAGTTTCCGTCTGCTTCTTCTTCCGCAGCGGCGCTGACTCCGGCGTTTCCAGTGGCGGTGTACTCGCCGCTCGGGTCTGATGTGTTTACGGGGTCATCGTAGGTGTAGCTGTAGGCGTTGGCTGACCCGCCTGGTATGGGGTCGGGTTGGAGGAAACGGCCGATCTGTGGCACGTAGGAGCGTGCGCCCATGTTGGTGACGCCTGATGGCAGTTCGGTTGGGAGCTCGATCGCCCCGAGCCATGAGTATTTCGGAGGGAGGCTAGTGGTCGGTACACCGTACTCGGAGGTATCGACCTTCGATGCAAGTTCCGTCGCGGTTTCCGAGAGATAGGCGGTCGCGACGAGGTCTCCGTGAAGGTTCGCAAGTTGCAGGACAGGTGTTTCACCGTTGTTTTGGACGGCGGCGAGCTGGCCGTTGATGCCGGGGATATTGCGTGTCCATTCTTTCGGGGTCACGGTTTCCGTCCACGACGGCTCATTACCCGGCCCGGCGTAGTGGGAGATGACATCGGAGACCTTCGGACTCCCCGTCGAGACAGTTTCCAGCGTGCGCCCCACGGGGTCGAGGTTGTAGCCGACCGTCTGTTCTTTTTGTGTTTGGCTGGCTACCTGGTTATCGGCGTAGTAGGTGCTTTCCAGTTCTGAGCCGCCGGCGTCTTCTTCTGGCAGCCAGGTGATGTCCCCGAATATGTTGTAGCTGACGCTGTGACCTGGTAGGCCGGTGAGCTGGTCCGCGGAGCCGTATACGAGGTGTTCGGTGGTGCCGCCTTCAGTGGCGCATTCTTTTTTTGCGTTTGGTTCGCGGGTCGTGAGGCTCGTGCGGTCGCCGTCTTCGTCGTAAGCGTAGATCCTCGTGATGCAGCCTTGCCCGGTAGGGGTGTCTTCTACCTTTGTGAGGCGACCGGCCGCGTCGTAGGTGTAGCCCTCTTTGGAGAGGCTGCTCGTCTGCGTCATCCACTGTCCGTGAATCGAGGGCACGACGCTGTCGGTGAACCACCGGCATTTTTCTTTTTCTTCCGTGCAGTTCGTCAGCTTTTTATATTCAAGGCCAGTAGGCAACCCGGTCGCGTTATAGGCATAGATAGCGTTCATGCCGTTGGGGTAGTGCTCGGTGAGCATGTTGCCTTCGACGTCATAGGTGGCAGTGAACTTCATGCCTTCGTGGGATGAGTCGATGAGTTCGCCCAAAAGCCCGGTTGTGCTGCTGTATTCGTAGGTTTGGGTTCCCTTCCCGTCGCTCATTTTGTGCAGCCGCCCATCGAGGTCGTATTCGTATGTGGATGTCGTTTCGCCCGCGTCAGTGTAGCTCGTGACCTGACCGCGAGTGTTGTACGCACTGGTGATCTTCTGCGTTTTGCCGCCGCTGGTGGTGCTCTGGCTGATCAACGCGCCCGTTTCCGCGCCGGTTTCCGCCGTATAGCTATAGGTCACCGTCGGCAATGGCGTCCCGTCGGATTCGCCGACGCTGACCGCCGTGGTTTTCAGCCGCCCCGCCGCATCGTAGGTGTCGGTCTTCGTGCGTTCTACCCGCGCTTCTCCACCGAACTGATAGCTAGCTTCTTCGACGCTCGTGGGCTCTCCCCACATGTTGTAGCTGAAGGTGCTCTCAAGCGGCGTTGCTCCCAGCGGTTCCGCTGGTCCGGTCCGACAAACCATCCCGGCCCATTCGGGGTGTTTCCCGCACGCCGGATATTCCGCGTACGCTTCCGCGGAGTAGTAGATCGTCTTGGTGTCGCGTTGGCCTTCGCCTTCCGCGACTCCTTCCACCAGCGCTCGAACCTACCGTTGCCGGTGTCGACGATCCAAGGCTGTCCTGCGGATTCCACCAATATACCTTCGGGGGCGGCGAACCCTCCTTTGCTCCCCGCACCAAACTGGTACGCATAGGTACCTGTGCTAGAGAAAACCTCAACCCGGTCGTTACCCTTGTCGAGGACGTAGAGCTGTCCGGTCACTGGATCCGTCGCGATCCCCGTGGGTCCTTCGAATTGGCCGCCCCCCGTTCCTTTGGCCCCGAACTTAACGAGTCGCCAAGACGGCGTCAATCCAGGATTCGGCCTAATTCCGCAGAGAAAACCAAAAGCCGTACAGCGGCCCAATTGTCCAGAGCAGCCGCCGCATGCGCTGCACGCGGGAACCGGCGTCCCCGAGATCGGCGCACTCTCCGTGGCTGGATCGGCGCGATGCGACGCTCAGGACGCGAACGCCGGCACCTAGACGTGCAGCCGTTGGAGTGGCTACTCCTCCACCGTCACGCCCTTCCAAAACGCAAATCGATCCTTGAAGTCCGCCGCTGAGCGGCCGCTGTAGTCGGCGTCCTTCGGCTCGGGGTAGTACCAAGCCGCGTCTGCGTTGCTCTCGCCGTCGACCTCGATCGTCTTATAGCTGGCGGTGCCCTTCCAGGGACAGATAGTGTGCGTGTCGCTGTCGCTGAAGTACTGCTCGTTGATGCTCTCAACGGGGAAGTAGTGGTTGTTCTCGACTACCAGCGTGTCGTCGCTCTCGGCGAGGGTTGCGCCGTTCCATGTGGCTTTCATGCTCACTCCTCGTTCGCTGTTGCCTTGCCGTTGGTCATTGCCGTTCCCACACAGCGTAGGACCGTCCTCAACCTCCTCGGCAACGCCAACGTCAGCCCCTACCCCGATAATGACCCCATGCGGTTCTGGCACAGACACATCTGGGGCGAGTGGGAGCGCGCCTGGGGCAAAGGCAGCCCCAAAGACTACGTACTCGAACGCAAGTGCTCGGTCTGCGGCAAGACCCAGACGCAGGTCATTCGCTGAGGGCGTGACGCTCGGCGAGCTCGAAGCCGCCATGGGCGATGCCAGACCCGGCAGCGCGCAACGCGGGCACCACCTCGCTCGTCACGAGACCCGTCGCGCGGGTCATCTCATCGACGATCTCAAACCAGCGCCGCATGTTGGCGGGGGTGTCGAGCAGGACCGTAAGCACCGGCACATGCCGATCCATCGACCAGAAGCGTTCGCCGTGCGGCTGATGCTCGCCGTGATAGCCCCACTGTCCCCGCAGCGAGGTGGCACCGGCAGCGCCCTCCCGGCGTAGGCGGCGGATCAGCGCGCTGTGGAGCTGCTGGTGCTGGTAGCGGGTCTGCTCGCTCGCGTACACGACGAGCTTCTGCCAGTAGGCCAGACCCGCGCCATCGGCGCTAGGCGGAGACAGTGGCCCTGCCAGCTGCACGCCGTCGCGCTTGCACACCTGCACACGCTCGAGCGTCATCGCCGGATCGCTCAGCATCCCCGCGATCTCAGCTAATGCCCGCGAGATGGTTGTGCTCTCGCCCACGCTCTGAACCATCAGCGGGACCTGCATATTCCGGGCGAGGAAGCCAGCCCGATGGCGGACACCGTGCGCTGTGCCGTCGAGGCCGAGGAGCACGCTCGCGCCCGCCACGCCGTGGCGATGCAGGCACTCCACCACCGCCGTGTGAGCGGGTCGAGCACCGACGCGCTCGTGGCGGCCCAGGTAGATCGTCAGCTTGACCGCATCTGGTCCAGTTGAGAGCTCGGCGTCTGCGACGCCTCCACTCAACAGACGCGCGCGCTCGAGCGTGATCAACCCGTGGGCGCTGATCACTTGCACCTGCTCGAGTAGGGCCTCGATGCGTGGCTGGGAGTCAACCGCCAGCGCAATCAGCGGAAGGTCTTCTGAAAGCGTGAGCAGGCGCTCGCTCTGCAGGCGATGCTTGATGCCAAAGCCCTCGATGCCGCGCAACAAGATGCTCGAGCGCACACGGTGAGCGGCGAAGGCGTCGAGCATCGCATCGGCGAGCAGCCGGCCGTCGGCGCGATCGCGCTCCCCGAAGTACACGCTCATCCGCATGCCGTCCTCGACCATCAGCCTGCCCCCAGTAGCCGACCGAGCGCCGCGGCGCCCACACCCAGCACCAGGCTGAACGCGACGTTCGCCCACAAAAGCCAACGCAGTCCATCCTCGGCAAGGCGGTGGGACTCGAGCATCCACGTGGAGAAGGTCGTGTAGGAGCCGATCACCGCGGTACCCGCAAGCAGATAGGCGTTGCCACTAACGGCGAGTCCTACGAGCAGACCGAGCACAAGCGCACCCGAGAGGTTGACCACGATCGTGCCAAAGGGGAAGCGCGCACCGGTGTTGGTCGAGACGAGTGCATCGAGCAGGAAGCGCGCGATCGCCCCAACCCCGCCGAGGACACCAACCCCCAGCCATAGCGCCACGAAGCTCATCCGGTGAGCCTCGCGCGACGCACGAGCTTCGTGGCCAGGAAAACCGCCGCGAAGCCACCTGCAAGGCTCGCCGCCGCATATGTGCCGGCCAATAGGAGCTGCGAGTCTTCGAGCATCTTCATCAGCTCGACCATCACCGTGGAGAACGTCGTCAGCGCGCCGCAGATGCCCGTGCCGAGGAACGCCCGGCGGTAAAGCGACGGTGGTAGGCGCTCCTGCAGCCGGGTGATGAAATAGCCGAGCAGCGCCGCACCGAGCAGGTTCACGATGAACGTCGCCCACGGCCACTGCCCGGCAGGCGTGGTGAGGCTCTGCGAAAGCCCGGCGCGGAGGATCGCGCCGATGAAGCCACCCGCGAAGATCGCCGCCAACTCTTGGCGATCGAGCGGCAGCGAGCGCAGTGCCTGCTCCAGTCTCCTGGCGGATGGGCTTTCCGGGCTGTGATTGCGCTCCACGACGATCCTCACTGACGTTCGAGTGACGGTGACGTAGAAGCCATCAGCGGCCGTAAACCGCGGTTATGGAGCGGGCCTCATCGCTGCGCCCGTCAGAATAGCGAGCACCCGCGTCGCGCGTCTGACACTCGCGAGCGAACTCTCCGCTTACTTGGCCCGCGGAACACGACCTGATAGACCCCGCCCGTATGGTTGCACCAGAGAACGCGAGGATCCGATCGCGGCGGCCAGCCCTCAGGCGCGTGGGCATCGTCGTGCTGGCGCTGGCGCTGGCGGGGCTCGTCATCTTCGCGCTCTCGCGCCTGGAACTACGGCGCGCCGGACACGCTCTCGTGACAGCCTCGCCAGGATGGATCGCGCTGGCGCTGGCGCTGATGTCGCTGGCGATGGTGATGCGAGCGGTCTCCTGGCATCAAACGCTGCGCGCGGCGCTGCCCGACACGACGATGCCGTGGGGTTCGGTGATTCGAGCGTTGATGATCGGCGTGATGGCCTCGGCTTTGGTGCCCGGCCGCCTGGGCGAGCCCTCGCGCATACTCGTGCTCTCGCGTCGTCTGGAGGGGCGCACCAGCTGCCTCGTACCGATTGTCGCTGGGACGGTGTTCTCACAGACGCTGATCAACCTGCTCGCGCTCGTGATCCTGCTCGCGGTGAGCTTCACGAGCGTGCCGCTGCCGAGCGGCCACGTGGCTGGGATCGTGACCGCGCTGGCGCTGCCGCTCGCGGCGTGCGCCCTGGTGCTTGCCGGTCCAAAACTACTGGCGTTGGCGCA
>DATBYJ010000215.1:0-22219 GCA_036513795.1 Solirubrobacteraceae bacterium
ATGCGCGAGGCGCTGAAGAAGGTGCGCCCGGACGAGTTCAACGACCTCGTGGCGCTGAACGCGCTGTATCGCCCGGGCGCGATGGATCAGATCCCGGTGTATGCCAAGGGCAAGCACACGCCCGAGTCGATCGCCTACCCAGATGAGCGCCTGCGTCACATCCTCGAGTCATCCAACGGCGTGATCCTCTACCAGGAGCAGGCGATGCAGATATCCAAGGAGCTCGCCGGCTTCTCCGGAGCGAAGGCGGACGACCTGCGCAAGGCGATCGGCAAGAAGAACCGCCAGGCGATGGCGGCGCTGAAGCCCGAGTTCGTGGAGGGCTGCAAGGCCTCCGGTACGAAGGCAGATGTGATCGAGTTCCTGTGGAACACGAACGAAAAGTCAGCGGACTACTCGTTCAACAAGAGCCACGCCGCCTGCTACGGGTTGATCGCGTATCGCACTGCGTGGCTGAAGGCGAACCACACCGCTGAGTACATGGCGGCGCTGATCTCCTCGGTGATGTCGACGAAGGACAAGGTGCCGTTCTTCGTTGCGCGCTGCGAGGAGATGGGGATCGACATCTTGCCCCCCGACGTGAACCTCTCAGACCATGAGTTCACGGTCGGCGCGCCGGCGGAAGTGGGTGGCCTCGGCAGCATCCGCTTCGGCTTGGACGCGGTCAAGGGCGTGGGCTACCAGGCCGTCGAGGCGATCAAGCAGGCACGCGGTGATAAGGAGCCCGAGGGAGGGCATCCATTCACCTCCCTATGGGATTTCTGCGAGCGTGTGGACTCCCGCACGGTCAACAAGAAGGCGATCGAGGCGCTCGTTAAGTGCGGCGCGTTCGGCTCCACTGGTGCAACCCGCAAGGGCATGCTGGCAGTGCTCGAGCAGGCGCAAGCCAACGGCCAGAAGATCCAGCAGGACGCGTTGATCGGCCAGGGATCAATCTTCGATCTCCAGGAAGCCGTCGGCGGCGATGCCTCGGGCTCAGCTGCCGGTGCGAGCTCACCCGGCGCCGGCCTCGCCCGCCCGGTGCACCCGCCGATCCCGCTGGAGGAGTTCGACCAACCAGAGCTGCTCGCAGCAGAGAAGGAAGCGATCGGGCTGTTCGTCTCAGCGCACCCGCTGAAGCCGCTGCGCGAGGCACTGCGCGCGCGGGTGGATTGCCCAATCTCATCGCTTGAGGATCGCCGCGATAAGGATTGGGTGACGGTAGGGGGGATCATCACCGAGGCCAAGCGCATCCGTACCCGCAATGGCGATCACATGATGTTCGCGACCCTCGATGACCTGGCGGGTGCAGTGGAGATACTGGTGTTCGGCAAGGCGCTCGCCGAGCATGAGGCGGCATTGGCGGTGGACGAGGTGGTGATCGTGAAGGGCCGCATCGATCACAAGGAAGCGGGCAAGACCTGTGTAGTCGTGCAGAGCGTGGAGCGCTTTGCGCCGACGGCGGAGGAGATCGAGCGTGCCCGCACGCAGGCGCAAGCGGCGTCCCGTGCAGCGACCGCGCTGGCGCGCCCGCTGCATTTGCGGGTCGCAGCCGCCGCTCTTTCACAAAGCGGGATCGAAGATTTCAGGCAGATCGTTGAGGACTGTCCTGGCCCCGCCGAGCTGCGCGTGGAGATCGAAACCAGCGCCGGCCCGCGCCGGCTGCTGCTTGGCAAAGAGTTCCGGGTAGGCCATACGCCAACGCTGCTCGCCGAGCTCGAACAGGCGCTTGCGCCTGGCTCAGCTGCTGTAACGGCGGCTGCGTCGGTATCGGCCGCCGCCGGCTGAACAAAGGCCAGAACGCCCTCGCCGTCCTCCTGGGGTGGCCACTAGCGGCGTGCTGCGAGCCCACGCTCGCGTAGCTGCATCGCCAGCGCCACTTCCTCCACGGAGGGCCCGCTGCGGTTCTCGCCGGGGGTCTCGAGGATGCATGGAAGCTTCGCGAGCGATGGCGCGGAGAGGAAGGCTGCACAGCCCTCCTCGCCGAGCTCTCCGCGGCCAATGTTCGCGTGGCGATCGCGGTTAGAGCCGAGTGGTGTCTGTGAGTCATTCAGATGTAGTGACTGCACACGCCCGCGTCCGAGCTTGCGGGTGGCCTCGCGCAGAACTTTGCTGAGGCCCGCGGCCGTGCGGATGTCATAGCCGGAAGCAAGCAGATGACACGAGTCCAGACACACGCCGAGCCGTGAGTCTGAGCCAGCGCTCTCGAGCAGCTGCGCTAGCTCGTCGAACGAGCGCCCGAGTGTGCCACCCGCACCCGCGGTGTTCTCCAGGTGTAGCTGACAGCCCTCGCTTTCGGCGAGCGCCTCGCGGATCGTCGCGCCCGCGCGTGCGATCGCCTCTCCGACATGCCCAGTCCTAGCCGAGCCGGGGTGCAACACAACGCCGCTCGCCCCAATCGCGTGGCCCACCCGCAGCGAGTTGGTCAACGACGTGAGCGATTTGGCGCGGATGTCGGGGTCGTCGCTGGCGCAGTTGAGCAAGTACACGGCGTGAATCAACACCGCGTCGATCGGGCTCGAGCTCATTGCCTCACGGAACGCTGCCACGTCCTCATCGCGGTACACCGACGGTTTCCACATCCGTGGCGACTGGTTGAAGATCTGGATCGCGCGGCAGCCACGTTCCACGCCACGCTCGACCGCCTTGGGCAGTCCGCCTGCGGGCGATACGTGCGCGCCGATCAACACGACAGGTGGCGGCAGACGGCTGCGACTAGCATGCGGCGCATCCTATGAGAGTTAGATTCGCACCATCACCGACCGGGGCGCTGCACATCGGCGGCGCGCGCACGGCGCTATTCAACTGGCTACTTGCCCGCCACCACGGCGGTGAGCTGGTGCTGCGAATCGAGGACACCGACCGCGAGCGCTCCACGCCGGAGAATGTGGAGCAGATCCTCGATGCGCTGCGCTGGCTGGAACTCGACTGGGACGAGGGGCCGATCATGCAGACCGCGCGCTCCGAGCGCCACCAGCAGGCGCTGGCGGCGCTGCTCGAGGCAGGTCATGCGTATCGATCAAACGCGACTGCGGAGGACGTGAAGGCATACAAGCTCGCCCACGGAGCCGATCGCGGGTTCCGCGGCGAGGCAGAAGCTGACGGAGCAGTTCGCCTGCGGGTCCCCGCGGAGGGTGCCACCGTGGTGCACGACGTGATCCGCGGCGACACGCGCTTTGAGCATGTGCACCTCGACGATCCCGTGATCGCGCGTGCGGATGGATCGGTGCTCTACAACTTCGCAGTCGCGATTGACGACCTCGATGCGGGTATCACGCATGTGGTCCGCGGTGAGGATCACCTTTCGAACACCCCCAAGCAACTGCTTGTGCTTGAGGCCGCCGCTGCGGCGGGCCTCGATCGCTCCGCGACAGGCGAGCCGGCACCGCTCCCTGTTTATGCGCACTTGCCGCTACTGCACGGACCCGATGGCAAGAAGCTGTCAAAGCGCCACGGTGCCGCCTCGGTGCAGGAGCTGAGAGACGCTGGCTACCTGCCGGAGGCGGTACGTAATTATCTGGCGCTGCTCGGGTGGGGTGCTGGCGATGACGAGACGGTGCTCTCTACCGAGGAGCTGATCGAGCGCTTCACGCTCGAGCGCGTGAGCCGCAACCCGGCACGCTTTGATGAAGTCAAGCTGCGCTGGCTGAACGGTCAATACATCCGCAAACTAAGCGTGCCCGAGCTGACGCACCGTCTGGAAGTGTTCACTGGCCGCGAGGGTCTCGAAGATGCGGTGCGCATCAGCCAGGAGAAGATCTCCACGCTGGCCGATTTTTGGCCGCTGTCCGGTGCGCTGTTCGACGGTCCCAGCGACGACGCCAAGGCACGGGAGCGCTGGCTGGGCGATGACGGTCGCGCCGCTCTCGCGGAGGTCAGCGTGGCGCTTGCCGCGAGCGAGGGCTTTGATGAGCAGTCGGTGGGGGAGACACTGGCCGCGGTCGTGGAGCGCAGGCAGGCCAAGCCGCGCGAGGTTTACCAGCCGTTGCGGGTGGCGATCACCGGCGGGACGATCTCGCCGGGGATCTTCGAGATCGTGGCGCTGCTGGGTCGCGAGGAGACGTTGCGGCGTATTGCTGTGGTGCTGGGCGATGGGAGATCTAAAACCAGCACTTAATTTTTACGCGGGGATGCCGATACGTGAGCAACGCTGGAATCACCGGCCCGGATGGCCGGCGAACCCAAGGAAGGGGTTACGTAAGGCATGCAGGCAACCGCCGCAGCAAAAAAGCCGGCCGCCGTCAAGGCGACCACGGCAAAGAAGGTGACGGTAGCGACGAAGCCGACGCCCGCAACTGGGCCGACGCCGATCAAAAGATCGTCGGGCACGGGCGCATCGCGCTCGTTGGATACCCGCCGCTCGCACGCCGCTGGAGCCAGCTCAGGTGAGCGCCACCAGAACGAGGGCCACGGGCGTCGCTTGACGATGGCCTTTGAAGCGCTCGAGGCTTTCCCCGCGCTGGCTGAGTCGCGCGACCGCTTGCTTTCAGTGGTCTCTCGTGACCACGTCGCCACAGCCGATGTCGTCTCCGCCGTCGAGTCTGATGTCGCTCTGATCATCGCCGTTCTGCGCCTTGCTAACCGCGCTCAAGAGGGCCGCTCGCGCGTTGACACCGCTGTCACGGCTGTGGAGGTGTTGAGCTCGCAGACGGTGCAGGCTGTCGCCAACCGCGTACGCACGTTTGACTTCTTCGAGCGGGCAAGTGTGTGGGACAGTGCTCCGGAGCGCTTCCGGCTGCACGCGCTTGCAACCCAGCACGCGGCCGACCGCATTGCCACGGAGGTTGGCTATGAGAACCGTGACCGCCTGACGGTCACGAGCCTGTTGCACGACGTCGGCAAGTTGGTGCTGCTGCACGCCTATCCGGGGTACCCCTCACAGGTTCACCGTGGCGCGCGGACGCCCGAGGAGCGCCTGCATCAAGAGCGTCGTGAGCTTGGTGTCGACCATGCGCTCGTGGGTGGAGTGTTGATCCGTCGCTGGGGCCTACCCGGCACGCTCGCCACGCCGATCGAGCGCCACCACAACCCTGACGCCGAGGGCGAGGCGGCCTTCATTCGCCTTGCTGACATGCTCGCCCATTACGAGCAGGGTGGGCGCGTGTCGCCGTCGGAAATGCTTCACACCGCGCGCAGCATCGGGCTTGGCCCGGAGGAGCTCAGGCGCGTGATGTATGAACTACCGAGCCCGCCGAGCCAGCGTCAGCGTCATGTCGACCCGTGTCCGCTGTCTGGGCGTGAGCTAGGTGTGTTGCAGCGCCTCGCCGAGGGCAAGGTCTACAAGCAGATTGCCCACGAGCTGACGCTGTCAACAAGCACCGTGCGCACCCACCTGCACAACATCTACGGCAAGCTCGGCGCCGTCGATCGCGCGCAGGCAGTGCTGATCGCGACCGAGCGCGGCTGGCTCTGAGACGGCCATCAGCCGGCGCGGATCGGCGTCCTCGATCGCTCGCGTGCTAGCCGCACGCCACGCTCACTGCGTCCTTGATCCGCTTGCCTACTGGCCGTCTCAGTGGGGCATTGCGTAGCATCGCTGTGTGATCTCGATCACGAGCAAGTCTCCTTACGCTGTGCTCGCCCTGGCGGAGCTCGCGCGCAGCAGCGGCGAGCAGCCGGTGCCGATCGGCGAGCTGGCGCGCAAGCGCGACGTGCCGGTGCAGTTCCTCGAGCAGCTGTTCGCGGTTCTCCGCCGCGCCGGGATCATCAGCTCGCAGCGTGGCGTGAAGGGCGGCTACCGATTCGCCAGGGATCCTTCCGCGATCACCGTGCTCGAGATCGTGGAGTTGCTGGACGGTCCACTCGGTCGCGACGCGGAGGGTGTGTTCGAGGACGCCGCGGATGCGGCACGCAAGGTTCTCGCGCAAACGACGATCGCGAATGTGCTCGAGCGCGAGATGCGCGACGCCGGCGCGAGCATGTACCACATCTGAGGCAACCATGAGGCTCGTGACGATGATCGCGGTGTTCCTCGTGGTGTCGGCGAACGCGGTCGCCCACCCCTCCGTACGCGTGAGCCACAGATGTCACGTTCCACGGCTTACCGGCCTTGTGCTGAACGTCGCCCGTAGTCGGGCCGCGCACAGTGGCTGCCGATTGCGTGTGAAGGGGGCGGCGTTGGAAGCACCGCAGGTACAGACCGTCGAGCGCCAATCGCCCGCTCGCGGTGAGCGCTCGCCGGAGGTGACCGTGTGGCTGAATCCGCTCTGCCACGGCTCAGCTGCATACGGCCCGGGCTTCAACGAGCCGCTCCTCACCGCGGGGCCGACGGAGCTCGTCAGCGGCTTCTACCTCGACGGCGGACCGCTTGCCCGCTTCTCTGATCGGGGCTGCAAACGCCCTGGCCCGCCGCCCGGCGCCGGCACCGTCGAAGTGGCGAACGCGAGCGGGACGCTCGTTGGAACCGAGACCTCCACCTACGGTCATCTCATCACGATTCCACTACCGCCCGGCTCGTACACGATCACGGGTACTTTCCTCGGTGCGACCATCAACGGCGTCCACCCGAGGATCTCCGAGTCGGTCGTCGTGCCGCCCGGCGAGACCGTGCGCCAGGACTTCTTCCTCAGCATCCCGTAGCCGACACGTACCTGGCACGCGAAGACCCTCTCGGCCCACTATTGTCGGGGTATGTCCCTAATCCCGATCAACATTGCGGAGCTTGTTGGGGAGACGCCTCTGGTCGCTCTACCGCGCATGCTCGAGGGGACGGTGGCGCAGGAAAACGGCGTTGAGCTATTCGCCAAGCTCGAGGCGTTCAACCCGGGTGGCAGCGTGAAGGACCGGATCGGCGTGGCGATGATCGAGGCGGCAGAGGCCGAAGGCCGGATCGAGCCGGGCCGCTCGACGATCGTCGAGGCCACGTCGGGCAACACGGGCATCGCCCTTGCGTTTGTGTGCGCTGCCAAGGGCTATGACCTCGTGCTGACGTTGCCGCAGGGGATGAGCCGCGAGCGCGAGAGCCTTTTGCGTCTGTATGGGGCACGGGTTGACATAACCGAGTCGCTCGGCGGGATGGGCGAGGCAGTGGCAGCCGCGCGTGCAATGGCACTAGACGATGACGTGTTCCTGCCGGACCAGTTCTCTAATCCCGCCAACCCGGAGGTGCACCGGCGCACGACCGGCCCGGAGATCGAGCGGGCGCTTGATGGTCGCGTTGATGTGTTCGTGGCAGGGGTCGGAACGGGGGGCACGCTGACCGGCGTGGGCGAGTACCTGCGCGAGCACACCAACCCGAAGCTGCGGGTGGTGGCGGTCGAGCCTCGCGGCTCGGCGGTCCTCTCGGGAGGCAAGCCTGGCCCGCACCGAATCCAGGGCATCGGCGCGGGGTTCGTACCGCCGGTGCTCAACCGGGAGCTGATCGACGAGGTCATCCCCGTCAGCGATGACGATGCGATCGAGACCGCCTGGAGCTGCGCCAAACGCGTGGGCTTGCTGGCTGGCATCTCCTGTGGTGCAGCGCTATGGGCAGCTCTGCAGGTTGCCCAACGCCCCGAGTCCAAGGGGCAGAGAATTGTGGCGATGATGCCCGACTCCGGTGAGCGCTACGTCTCGCAGGCGTTCTTCGCCCCCTGACGGCACGGATTCGGTTGCATGCTCAACATTCGCGAATTCGCCGCTACGCTGTTGCCATGGCCGGTTTCGGCAAGCTCGCGCGGGTCGTCAAGGAGGTTCGCCGCGACGTGCTTGCGGCTCGCGATCGCGACCCGGCAGCGCGGGGCGTCTCGCCCGTGGAGATCCTTGCCACCTGGCCGGGAATCCACGCGCTGCTTGCCTATCGCGTCGCCCACGCGCTGAAACTCGCCGGGGTGCCATTGCTGCCACGACTGATCTCGATGTTCACGCGTGCGCTCACCGGCATCGAGATCCACCCGTCGGCGTGCATCGGCCGGGGGCTGTTCATCGACCACGGCATCGGCGTGGTGATTGGCGAGACAGCGGACATCGGCAATGACGTGACCCTCTACCAGGGTGTAACGCTCGGGGGCACGGGCTTTGCCACGGGTAAGCGTCACCCGACGGTGCAGGACAACGTGACCATCGGCTCGGGCGCGAAGCTGTTGGGGCCGATCACGATCGGCCACGGCGCGAAGATTGGCGCCAACAGCGTGGTGATCACCGACGTGCCACCCAACTCGACCGTGGTGGGCAATCCCGGTCATCCCGTGCGCGTGGACGGCCGTCGCGTGGAGGGACCCGATGCCGATTGGATCCATCTACCCGACCCGATCGCCGAGGCCATCCAGGCGCTCTCCGGGCGGATCGTCACGCTGGAACGGCTGATCGCCGAGCTGTCGGACACCGACGGCGACGCGGAGCCGGCTGAGGTGAGGCCGCTGAGAACAGTCAGAGGCCCCAACCCAGCCGGCGGTTAGCGCGAGGCCACTTCAGACGCGCATGATTGCGCCCGAGCGCGCATCTATGCTGGGGTTGGATGCCTGAGAACCCTCATGCCGCGCACCTCCAGGAGCTGCTGGAGGGCCTGAACGAGCCCCAGCGGGAGGCTGTGACGCACGGCGAGGGGCCGCTGTTGATCCTCGCGGGCGCGGGCAGCGGCAAGACGCGTGTGCTCACGCACAGGATCGCCTTCCTGATCTACACCGACCAGGCGCAGGCAGGGGAGATCCTTGCGATCACGTTCACGAACAAGGCGGCCAGCGAGATGCGCGAGCGGGTCGAACGGCTGCTCGGACGCGGCACGCGCGGTATGTGGCTGCTCACGTTCCACGCGGCGTGCGCGCGGATCCTGCGTGCGGAGGCCGATCGCCTCGGCTACACGCGCCAGTTCACGATTTACGACCAATCGGATGCTCGACGTTTGACGAAGCGCTCCGCCGACGCGGTGGGCGTGGACCCGAAGCGCTTCACGCCGTCGGCGCTCCACAACCAGATCTCCGCCGCCAAGAACAAGCTGATCGACGCCGACTCCTACCGCCAGTCAGTGGGTTCGCAGTTCGAGGAGATGGTCGCTGACGTGTACGACATCTACGAGCGCGACCTGCACCGTATGAACGCGATGGATTTCGATGATCTGCTGTTCCGTACGGTCAACTTGCTGGAGCTGTTCGAGGAGGTCCGCGATCGCTACATGAACACGTTTCAGCACGTGCTCGTGGACGAGTACCAGGACACAAACCACGCCCAGTACCGGCTGCTGCAGCTACTTGTCGGCGGTGGGCGACCGCCGGCCCGCGGCGAGTCCCAGCCAGGGGACAGGCCCACATATGCGGGGCCGGTCGGTCATCGCAACCTGGCGGTGGTGGGTGATGACGCGCAATGCCTGGTTCGGGGAACCCAAGTGACCATGGGGGACGGCACCCAGCGGCCGATCGAGGATGTTTGGGCCGGAGACATGGTGCTTGCGGCCCACGGCAGCGGCACCTTTCGTCCTGCGCTCGTCATGCGCCGCCATGAAGCAGCGGCGTCGCGTGGCATTGTCGTCACTACTCGCTCGGGACGACGCCTGACTAGTACCGCCGAGCACATCCATTTCGCCGGCTTCGTGCTCGGCAGGACCCCGCAACTCCACATGACCTATCTGATGTGGAAGCGCGGTGTCGGATTCCGCGTTGGGACATCTCGAACATATACGGCGGGACAGGTCAAGCCTGTCGTGGGGGTGCGGGGACGAGTGAGGCAGGAGGGGGCTGATGCTGCATGGGTTGTGTCAGTGCATGCAAGCGATGCAGAGGCCCGGGCCGCCGAGCAGGTGTTGTCGGCCCGGCACGGTCTTCCGACCCTTCCCTTCAATGCCAGACCGTCAGGTGCTCGGAGCCCTGACAGTCTTGTGGGCAACCAGATGTTGATCGATCGAGTCTTCGCTGAGCTCGATACCGAAGCTGGTGGCCGAAGCTTGCTCGACGTTGAGGGCCTCAGTCTCCGCTTCCCTCATTTCACGCCCATCGCTCATACGTCAGGTCGGCGCGGTTCATCTCGCCAGCGGCGTCGCATGGTGCTCACGCTGTGTGGAGACCGCCGGGGAGCATCGCCGATGCATCGCATCTCGATGTTCGGTTACGACGACGATGGTAGACAAAAGCTTCAGAGTCTCGGTCTCAGCGTAAGACCGGCACGACGCGGGTCGACCGGTTGGCGCTACGAGACGGTTTCGACTGATATGAGCTCGTTGCTTTCGACCGTCGAGCGCGTGAGGGTGGTACTTGACTTCCAGCTGCAGCTGAACGCGCGTCTCGCGCATAACCCGGATGGGGTTACGAACGCCCTCCCCTTCATGCCCGCCTCTTCGCTTCGGCCTGGAATGGTCATGCTGGGAGCTGACGGCACCTTTGACGTAATCGACGACGTGAAGCAGGTGTCACTCGCTGAGCCGGTCTATGACCTTGACGTCGACGGTGTTCATAACTTTATTGCGAATGGGCTCATCACCCATAACTCGATATACAGCTTCCGTGGCGCGGATGTGCGCAACATCCTAGATTTTCAAGAAGACTTCCCCGACGCGCGCGTGGTCAAGCTAGAGCAGAACTACCGCTCGACCGAGACGATCCTCTCGGCTGCCAACGCGGTGATCGCGAACAATCGCGGCGGGATCGCCAAGCGGCTGTGGAGCGATCTCGGCCAGGGCGATCAGATTCAGTTGCGAGATCTGGAGGACGAGCACGCCGAGGCGCGGTTCGTCGTCGGTGAGATCGAGCGGCTGGTCGACGAGGGCGCCTCGCGTGCGGAGATCGCCGTCCTCTATCGCACCAACGCGATGTCGCGGGTGATCGAGGACACGCTCGTGCGCCGCGAGATCGGCTACCAGGTGATCGGTGGCACGAAGTTCTATGAACGGGCGGAGATCAAGGACGCGGTCGCCTACCTGTCGTTGCTTGCCAATCCGTTCGACGTGGTCAGCTTCACACGCGTAGTCAACTCGCCGCGGCGCGGCATCGGGCAGACCTCGCTGCAGCGTGTTCTCGCCCACGCGTCGGCGCTTGACATCTCGGTGTGGGATGCGGCTGCTGCGCCTGAAGTGGTCCCTGGGTTGGGCGCCGCTGCGGTCAAGGCGTTGCGGCGGTTCATGAACACGATGGACGATCTGCGTGCGATGGCCGGCATGGGCGACGCCGATCAAGGCGGTGCTCGGGGCGACGCCGGGGAGGCGCAGGCGGCGCAGCGCGGCGTTCCCGTGGGTGATCTGCTCGAGGCAATGCTCTCGCAGACCGGCTACATCGAGGCGCTCGAAGCGGAGCGTACGATCGAGGCGCAGGGACGGATCGAGAACCTCGAGCAGCTGGTCGAGGTCGGGCGCGAGTTCGACGCGAGCGCGCCCGAGGACGAAGACACGCTCGACGTGTTCCTTCAGCAGATCGCGCTTGTGGCCGATGCCGACACCCGTAGCGACGACCAGGGCCTGGTGACGTTGATGACACTGCATAACGCGAAGGGCCTGGAGTACCCGATCGTGTTCATTGCCGGCTGCGAGGACGGCGTGTTCCCCCATTCGCGGGCGATCGATGAGGGCGGCTTGGAGGAGGAGCGCCGTCTGTTCTACGTGGGCATTACACGGGCGATGCGCCAGCTGTATCTCACGTACGCGCGCCGCCGCGCAGTGTTCGGGGCGCAGACGTTCGGCATGCGCAGCCGCTTCCTCGATGAGGTCCCAGCCGATCTGCTGGAGGAGCCGCGACAGACCGTCTTCCGGGCGAACGCCGTGTCCAATGGTTTCGCCGGTGTAGGAGGCTCCAGTGGCGGGCGTGGCTCGATCACGCGGGGCGGCTGGTATGAGCGGGGAATGCCCGAGCGGGAGGCTTCTGGAGCGCATGCTCGTGAGCCACAAACGGCCGTTACTCAGTTTCGCCTGGGCGAGGATGTTGTCCATGCAGCCTTCGGAGATGGGGTGATTACCGGTGTCGAGCCCGGCGGTGTGATCGTCGTGCGTTTCGCTGACGATGGCTCTGAGCGTAAGCTCATGGCCGAGTACGCTCCCGTCAGCAGACGTTAAAAACCGCGTTCTCCCCGCTACAACGCATAGCATCTGCCCATGAGCGCAACGATCATCGACGGCAAGGCAATCGCTGCGCGAGTGCGAGCAGACGTCGCTCGCGAGGTGGAGGGCTTCACGAGCAAGTTCGGCAGGGCACCCGGCCTGGCGACCGTGCTCGTCGGTGAGGACCCTGCGTCGGCTGTGTATGTGGGCGGTAAGCAGCGCGCATGCACCGAGGTTGGGATGGTTCCGTTTGATCGGCGTCTGAGCGCCGACGCTTCCTTCGAGCAAGTGGCCGAAGAGCTAGAACATCTGAATGCCGACCGCTCCGTCAGCGGCATCCTGCTGCAACTGCCCGTGCCGGAGCATCTCGACGGGCCAGCGCTCACGGGCATGATCAGCGCGGATAAGGACGTCGACGGTCTCACGCCGGTCAACGCCGGGCTGCTCTCGCTCGGACGTCCTGGACTGCGGCCGTGCACGCCCGCTGGGGTGATGGAGATGCTCGCTGAGACAGGCGTTCAACTCGAAGGCGCCGAAGCTGTGGTGGTCGGGCGCTCCAACCTGTTCGGCAAGCCAATGGCGCAGCTGCTGCTTGCCGAGAACGCCACCGTGACCGTCTGCCACTCGCGTACACGTGATCTGCGCGAGGTGTGCTCGCGCGCGGAGGTGCTGATCGTGGCTGTCGGGCGCGCGCGACTGGTCAAGGGCGACTTCGTCAAACCCGGTGCCGTGGTGATCGACGTTGGCATGAATCGCCTCACCCCTGAGGAAGCCGGCAATAAGAGCGGTCTCGTCGGCGACGTGGACTTCGCCGCTGCTGCCGAGGTCGCCTCCGCAATCACGCCAGTCCCAGGTGGCGTCGGACCGATGACGATTGCGATGCTGCTGTGCAACACGTTGCAGGCTGCCCGCTATCAGGCCGAGCTCGAGACGATGCTCTCGGAAATGGATCAGGAGATCGAATGAGGACACCTCGGTTTGACAGTCGAGCCCGCGGCGCTGCTGAGAACGCAGGCGGGGTTAGGCGATGACTTTCAAGCAATTGCGCGTGGGGGAGTCGACGGTGCTCGTAGGCGTGATCTGTCTGATCGTGTCGCTGTTCGTCCGCTCCTACTACGGCCCTACGGGATACCTAAATGCGTGGAACACGTTTGGCCCCGGGGTGGCGCTCGAGCTGGCGGGGATCTGCGCGGCGCTTGCAACCGTCATCAGCGCGCTTACCGAGCGCAGCACCGCGCTTCCCGTCTCTACTGCCGTGTGGTGTGTGCTGCTGGGTCTGATCGCGGTGATCGCAACGCTCGTGCGGGCACTCGCGCGACCAGAACACGCCACTGAGGCCTGCTACGGGGTGTGGCTCGCGCTCATCGGGGCCGTTCTGATCCTCGTGGGCGCATGGCTTGCGCTACGCGACGAACGACCTTCTTTGTACCCGCCCGCGCGGCCCGAGCCGCGCCCACGGCCCTAAGCGCGCTACCTGAACTACTTCATCCGCGGGCAGGATCACCGCCCGTCGCGCGGAACCTTGTGATCAAGGATGCAATCTCCTGGCGGTCCAGCGATGGTCGCCATGCGCTTTCGTCACCACTAAGGGGGGTCAAAACATGAACTTCGACATCGGTCGTTTGCGTCGCTCTGATCGCATCATTGGCGCCAGCGCCATCGCGTTCTTCATAGTCCTGTTCTTCTTCAAGTGGTATGGCGCCAGCTCCAGCGCGTCGACGGGTGGCTTCAACTACAGCGTCAGCGCCAACGGCTGGCACACGTTCACCAATAGCCGCTGGATCTGGATCATCACGATCATCGTGGCGCTCGCCGCGGTGGCTATCTCCGCTGGAGTGTTCGCACTGAATAGCCCCGTGCAGCGCGGCGTACTCGTCGCCGGGCTTGGAGCGTTGTCATCGATCCTGATCCTCTACCGCATCCTCGATCACCCCACCGCTGGGACCAGCGGCACTGTCGCGGGCGTTCACTACTCAGCGTCCGTTGGGATCAAGATCGGCATCTGGCTCGGGTTGATCGCCGCGCTCGCCCTCACTTATGGCGGCTATCTGGGCATGCAGGACGAAGGCACCTCGCTGGCTGACGTGCGCGAGCAGGCCAGCGGTGCGCTCAGCGGCATGAGCGCCGCAGTGGCCACACCGAGCGCGACAGACACCGGCGCCACATCCTCAGACACGTCCGTTCCGCCGATACCGCCCGTGCCCACAACGCCGGCCCCCGAGCCGCCGGAGGGCACGACGGCGTGAGCGCCCGCCCATAGAATGGGCGCCACTGTGATCGAACGCGATGAAGTTCTGCACGTGGCGCGCCTGGCGCGACTGGCGCTCAGCGAGGATGAGATCGAGCCGATGGCTCGCGAGCTTTCCGCTGTGCTCGACCACGTCGCGAAAATCGGCGAGCTGGATCTAGATGAGGTGGCGCCGACTGCTCATGTCGTTGACATCACCGGCGCGCTGCGTGCGGATGAGCCGCGCCCATGCCTGCCGCGGGAGGTCGCGCTCGCGCAGGCCCCCGCAGTGGCTGACGATGGTTTCCTAGTCCCAAGCCCACAGGCATGAGCGACGTCATCAGCTTGTCTGCCGCCGCTGCCGCGGAGGCGATCGCAGCTGGGTCGCTGTCAGCGAATGAACTGTTCGACGCCTATCGTGCACGCGCGGCTGCTGATCGTGCGGCCGGCGAGGACGGCCTCAACTGCTTTACCTGGGTGGCTGTGGACGCGCCGCACGCGTTCCCAGCCACGGACGCAGCTCTTGCGGGCGTACCGCTTGCGGTCAAGGACCTGTTCTGTACCGAGGGTGTGCCCAGCCAGTCGGGGTCACGAATCCTCGAGGGCTATCTGCCGCCGTATACCGCGAGTGCTGTCGCACGCCTGGCCGACGCCGGCACGAGCCTTTTGGCAAAGACCAACCAGGACGAGTTCGCCATGGGCTCCTCCAACGAGAACTCGGCGTTCGGGCCGGTGCGTAATCCGTGGGACCGCTCCAAGGTCCCCGGTGGCTCGTCCGGCGGGAGTGCCGCGGCCGTCGCGGCCGGGCTGGCCCCGTGGGCGCTGGGTACTGACACCGGCGGCTCCATCCGCCAGCCGGCCGCCCTCTGCGGGATCGTCGGGCTGAAACCAACCTACGGCGCCGTCTCGCGCTACGGCATGATCGCGTTTGCCTCCTCGCTCGACCAGGCCGGTCCGCTCACGCGCGATGTGCGCGACGCGGCGCTGATGCTTCGCCACATGGTCGGCCGCGACCAGTGCGACGCGACCTCGTTGCAGTTCCCCGAGGCGATCCAGCTGCCCACCGCCGAGCGACTCGATGGGGTGCGGTTGGGCGTGCCCGAGGAGTTCACAGGGGCGGGCATCGAAGCGGGCGTGCTCGAGGCGTTCCAGGCGGCGCTCACGCACGCCGAGCAGCTCGGCGCGCAGATCAGCGAGGTGCGACTGCCGCACGCGCCACACGCCTTGTCCGCTTACTACGTGATCGCGCCCGCCGAGGCATCCTCCAACCTCGCGCGCTTCGACGGCGTGCGCTACGGGCTGCGTGCCGCAGATGCCACCGACCTCCTGGACATGTACACGCGCACCCGTCATGACGGCTTCGGTGCGGAGGTCAAGCGACGCATCATGCTCGGCACCTACGCGCTTTCCTCCGGCTACTACGACGCCTACTACGGCCGTGCACAGCGGGTGCGCACGAAGATCGCAGCCGACTTCCGCACCGCATTCGACCAGGTCGATCTAATCGTCACGCCGACCGCCCCCACAGTCGCGTTCGGGCTGGGAGAGAAGACCGCCGATCCGCTGTCCATGTACCTCAACGACGTCTGCACAGTCCCCATGTCGCTTGCCGGCATCCCCGCTATCTCCATCCCCTGCGGCCTTAGCCAGGGATTGCCCGTGGGTTTGCAGATCGCCGGCCCCGCGTTCAGTGAGAACCGTCTGTTCGACGCCGCGCACGCGCTCGAGCAGAGCATCGGCTTCGATGGAGCATTCGCCCGTGTCTGAGTCACTACGAACCCCTCCGCCGCCGGCACCCTCTGGGGCACAGGCAGGCGGCCCCTCAAAAGAAGATGCGTACGAGCCCGTCATCGGCCTCGAGATTCATGTGCAGTTGGCTACCGCCACGAAGATGTTCTGTGGTTGTGAGCTTTCGTTCGGGGAGCCGCCCAACACGCGTACCTGCCCTGTCTGCCTGGGGCTACCGGGCAGCCTGCCTGTCGCCAACGCCCGTGCCGTTCATTTCGGGCTGATGATCGGCATGGCTGTCGGCTCGGAGCTGGCGCCGCGCTCGATCTTTCACCGCAAGAACTACTTCTATCCGGACCTGCCCAAGGGCTACCAGATCTCCCAGTATGACGAGCCGTTGTGTCTTGGCGGCTCGCTCGGCGGGATCCGCATCCATCGGGTGCACCTGGAGGAGGACGCCGCCAAGCTCACCCACGTTGGCGCCAGCGGGCGCATCCATGGCTCTGACGCGTCGATCGTCGACTTCAACCGGGGTGGCACGCCGCTCGCCGAGATCGTCACCGAGCCCGACGTGCGCTCCGCCGAGCAGGCAAGCGAATGGCTGAAGCTACTGCGTACCACCTTGCGCCAGCTTGGCGTCTCAGACGTGAACATGGAGGAGGGCTCGCTGCGCTGCGACGCCAACATCTCGCTGCGCCCCGTCGGTAGTAGCGAGCTTGGCGTCAAGACAGAGCTCAAGAACATGAACTCCTTCCGCTTCATCGAGCGGGGCATCAGAGCTGAGATCGCACGGCAGGAGAAGATCCTGCAAGGCGGCGGCCAGGTCACCCAGGAGACGCTCCACTTCGACCCGGGCTCCGGTGCCATCACCTCCCTGCGCTCCAAGGAGGAGGCGCACGACTACCGCTACTTCCCCGAGCCCGACCTGCTGCCCGTGGCCATCGACCAGCAGATGATCGACGCCGCCCGCGCGGACATGGTCGAGCTGCCCGCCGCTCGTGCCCAGCGCTTCGAGCGCGATCTCGGTTTGAGCGCCGAAAGCGCGCAGCTACTGGCGTTCCGTGCTGAGCTTGGCGACTACTTTGAGGCAGCGCTCGCCGCCGTCCCGCAGGGAGAGTCACCGCCACCCGCGCAGACGCTAGCCAACTGGGTCGCCGGCGAGCTCGTGCCGCGGCTTAGTGATACTGGCGGTGACGGCAGCGAGGAGGGGGGAAGCGACCCATCGTCATCACGCGTTGAGCCCAGCAGCCTTGCCTCTCTTGTCGAAATGCTCGCGGCCAAGCGCATCAGCGTTGGCGCCGCTCGTCAGGTCCTCGACACGCTCGTCGTTAGCGGCGGCCGTCCACAGGAGATCGTCGACGCGGAGGGACTCGCGGCCATGGATGGCGGCGACGAGCTGGCCGGCATCGTTGCCGCCGCGCTCGCCGCCAATGCCGATGCCGCGCAGCGTGTGCGGGAAGGCAATGCCAAGGCGATTGGGCCGATCGTCGGGCACGTCATGCGGGAGACCAAAGGCCGCGCCGACGGGACCGAGGTCGCGCGGCTCGTCAACGAGCAGCTGGGCACTTAGGAGACCGTCGCACATCACATTTTGGACTGCCGGCCAAAGGCAACAATCGCTTGCAGCGGCAATATGCTCGACAGCCGCGTCGATCTTGTTCGGGCACGGACGGCCCGCAAGATCAGGTGGCTGGGTCGGACATAGCGATTCCTCCCACATCGACAGTGCCGGCTTCCCTCAGCCGGCGCAATCGGGGTGCGGCCGGGCAGGGGTAGGACTTCCTGTCCGGCCGCGCTTCGTACTCCGCCGGCTGGCTCCGCAGCGCCATCAAGCTCCCGACAGCGCACTGTCTTACGCCGCCAGCGGGCCAGGGTCGCGCTACCATTGCGGTGATCTGTAAATGAACGAGTCATCCTCGAAATCGTTTGCCCGCACAGCAATAGCCGCGCTTGTGTTCCTGGTTGCCGCCTGGCTGTTGCTGGGCGTGATCATCCACATCGTCTCATTCCTGTTCAGCATCGCTGTGCTGGTGCTCGCGATCGTTGCCGTGGTGTGGGCGTTGCGCATCCTGTTGTAAGGATCGAACGGCTCGCACGCGCCTATGGCGTACGTCGTCATCGCCTGTTGCTTTGGCCTCGCCGGCGGAATAGTCGGCAAGATCAAGGGCAGCTCGTTCATCTTGTGGTTCCTGATCTCTGGCGCAATCCCGTTTTTCGGTCTGTTCGCCGCGATCGCGTATCGCTTCGAGCGTGATGAGATGCGCCGCCAGTGCCCCACGTGTGGGCGGGTGGTCAAGCTCTACGACGCCATCTGCATGCGCTGCGGCACCGAGCTCGACTTCCCCGAAGAGGCCGTCGCGCCCGAATCGTGGGAGCGCGTGCCCGCGTCGCCGTCCTCCTGAGCCGATTTAGTCCGCCCTAAGTCGGTTCTTGCCCTACATTGTCGCTGCCATGAGCACCCAAGTGAAGACAGCGCCGCAGGCGAAAGAATCGATCCTCACCCGCTGGATCCACCGCTCGGGGTTCAAGGACGAGGCCGATTTCGTACTGCGCGTCGTACAGCCCGCGCTCGTGGGCATGATCGACGGCACCGTTTCCTCACTTGCGCCGATCTTCGCCGCGGCGATCGCCGCCAACTCGCACACCGCGCTGCTCGTGGGCTTCTCCACCGCCCTGGGCGCAGGGGTCAGCATGGGTTGGTCCGAGGCTTTGTCTGACACCGGCGAGCAGACCGGCCGCGGTTCGGCGGTCGTGCGGGGCGCCATCACCGGCGGCATGACCACGCTCGGGGGGATCTTCCACACGCTGCCGTTCCTGATCTCGAACGTGAACAAAGCGCTGCTCGTCGCCGGTTGCGTCGTGGCGTTTGAGCTATTCGCGATCGCATGGGTCAGAAACCGCTTCCTCGAGGTATCGCTGCGTTCCTCGCTGCTCGTCGTCACGGTCGGCGGGGCCATCGTCCTTGCCATCGGCGTAGGCATCGGGTCTTCATAACGGCCGCTGGCTCTGCGCATCGGCCGTCAGGTCGCGTGGCGTCCTCGTGAGGCGCTTGCAGGAGCTTCCGATTCCGGGTGTAAACCCGCTGGTACACTGGGATTTTCCCCCTAGAGGGTGGCGCAGTCGGCCGGAGGCTGACCAGTTGGACCCTCTTTGTCAATCACATATAAGGAAGGGAGGCGACAAATGCGCGCAGTTGATGCGTTGATGGAATGTTTGAAGGCGGAGGGCGTGGACGTCGTCTTCGGTCTGCCCGGCGGTGCCAACCTTCCTACATACGACGCCCTCGTCACCGGCGGCATCCGCCACATTCTCGTCAGGCACGAGGCCGGCGGCGGGCACGCGGCTGAGGGTTATGCCAAGGCCACCGGCAAAGTGGGGGTGGCGTTCGCCACGAGCGGCCCCGGCGCAACCAACCTGGTGACGCCGATCTGCGACGCGATGATGGACTCGGTACCGGTGGTGTTCATCACCGGCCAGGTGCGCACGGACCTGCTCGGTACCGACGGCTTTCAGGAGGCGGACACGCTCGGCATCACGATGCCGGTGGTCAAGCACTCGGTCATGATCCAGCACCCGCAGGAGTTGCCGCGCGCGATCCATGAGGCCTTTCACATTGCCCGCAGCGGACGCCCAGGCCCTGTGCTGGTGGACATCCCGCTCGATCTCTCGCGCGCGGAAATTGACTACGAGCCGGTCACCGACGTGCGGCTCCCCGGTTATCAGCCCCGTGTGGAAGGCAACCAAAAGCAGGTGCGCCAGGCAGCAAAGGCGTTGGCGGCCGCGCAGCGGCCAGTGATCTACGCCGGCGGCGGCGTGGTCAACGCCAACGCGTCCCAGGAGCTGATCGATTTCGCGACCTCAGATCGCTTCCCGGTGACGTGTACGCTGATGGGCCTCGGTGCGTTCCCCGCCAGATTGGATGGTGGGGGTGAGATTGGGGAACCCAATCCTCAGTGGTTGGGAATGCTGGGTATGCACGGCACGCGCAGCGCCAACTACGCGATGGATGAGGCCGATCTGATCTGCGCCGTGGGCGCGCGCTTCGACGACCGCATCACCGGCAAGCTCTCGGAGTTCGCGCCGCGAGCGAAGTTCATCCACATCGACGTTGACCCCGCGGAGATATCAAAGAACGTGCCCGCGCACATCCCGATCGTGGGCGACGCAAAGCACGTGCTGAGCAAGCTCGTGATCGAGTACCGCGCGTTGGGCGCAGACCCGGCGCGGCTGGATGCCTGGTGGAGCAGGATCAATGGCTGGAAAGCCAAGTACCCGCTCACGTTCGAGGAAACCAATGACGCGGAGATCAAGCCCCAGTTCATGGTCAAAGCACTACACGAGGCCACCGGCGGCGAGGCGATCGTGACCAGCGACGTCGGCCAGCACCAAATGTGGGCGGCACAGCACTACGACTTCCCCGCGCCGCGACGGTGGATCAACTCCGGCGGTCTCGGCACGATGGGCTTCGGGCTGCCCGCCGCGATGGGCGCGGCGGTCGGTGCTCCCGAGCGGCTGGTGTGCTGCATCGCCGGCGATGGCTCCGTGCAGATGAACGCGCAGGAGCTTGCCACGTGCGCGCAGAACAAGATCCCCATCAAGGTGTTCATCATGAACAACGGCTACCTCGGCATGGTCCGTCAGTGGCAGGAGCTGTTCTGGGATCGCAAATACAGCCACGTGGAGATGGGGGAGTTCCCCGACTTCGTCAAGCTCGCGGAGGCATACGGCGTCACCGGCATGCGCTTCGAGGACAAGAACACGCTCGTCGAGGACATGAAGCGCGCGATTGCCATCGAGGGTCCCGTACTGGTCGATGTGCGTGTGACACGCGAGGAGAACACCTACCCGATGATTCCCGCCGGCATGGCTGCGCGCGAGATGGTGGGGTGATGGGGGCAATCATGGGTGAGCCAGGAACAAAGGAGCCGCTCAGCCTCGAGGAGCTGCAGGCGGCCACAAGCATGCGCACGGGCCGCAAGCACGTGCTGTCGATCCTCGTGGAAAACAAGTCCGGCGTGCTGACGCGCATCGCCGGCTTGTTCGCCAGGCGCGGGTTCAATATCGACACGCTCACAGTTGGGCCGACCGAGGACGAGCAGGTCTCGCGCGTGACGCTGACGGTGGACGGTGCGCTGCATCCGATCGATCAGGTCACCAAGCAACTGCACAAGCTCATCAACGTCCTGAAGATCCGCGACCTCGAGCCGGCCGACACCGTCTCGCGTGAGCTCGCGCTGTTCAAGGTCACCGCTGACGGCGTCCAGCGCGGCGAGCTGATGCAGATAGCTGAGATCTTCCGTGGCAAGGTTGTCGATGTGACCAAGCGCGCGATCATCATCGAGGTGACCGGCACCACGGAGAAGATCGAAGCATTCGAGACGATGGTTCGTCCATTCGGTTTGATCGAGATGATGCGCACGGGCGAGATCGCGATCTCGCGGGGGCGCAGCGAGACCTAGGGTGAGGGCGCGCGGCGGCGGCGAGGAGTTTCCCGGAGGCACGCTCGCGAGCCCCTACGCCAGCCGCCGCGGCGCCGGCAGCCAAGCTTTTGCGCTGAGCGCTGAGGACCGCGAGCGGCTCTCCGCGCGCCTGGCGTTGGCCGTCAGGCGCTCACGCCGCAGCGGCGGTGAGGTGCTGGCGACGATCTCGGTGGCGCTCGCGGTTGACGTTGACCCCTCTGCGGTCGTGTGTGCATCGCGTCGTCCCGGCGAGCGCTGGTTCGTGTTCGAGCAGCCCGATCGCGGCCGTGCAGCGCTGGCAGGGCTGGGGGAGGTGCGCAGCCTGCACGCGGCCGGCCCGGAACGCTTCGCCACGGTGGCTGACAGCTGGCGTGTGTTGGCCGCCGCAGCTGTCAGCGATCCCGCCGATGATCCAGCCGGCGCCGGTCCGGTAGCGGTTGGTGGCTTCGCGTTTGCGCCCGACGGCGGCGCCGCGCCGCACTGGCACGGGTTTGAGCCCGCATCGCTGACCGTGCCCGAGGTGGCGCTCGTGCGCAGTGAGCGCCACGGCGAGCCGATGGTGCGGATGACGCTGGCCGCACTGGCGCGTCCAGACGATGTTGCGGATGAGCTGCTCGCGCGCTTGGAGCGTCGCGTGGCGCAGCTGCACTCGCGGCCGCTACCGCTGCTTGACCCCGCGCCCACCGGTCGCTTCCAGGTTGCGAGTGCGATGCCGCCCGAGCACTTCGAGGCGGCCGTTGCGCGAGCGGTCGAGCTGATCGGCGCGGGGGAAATGAAGAAGATCGTGCTTGCGCGCGAAGTGCAGGTCCACGCGCCAAGCGAGTACGACCCGGCAGCCGTGTTCGGCGTGTTGCGCCAGGAGTTCCCGTCGTGCTTCGTGTTCTGCGTGGGGCG
>DATBYJ010000216.1:0-38653 GCA_036513795.1 Solirubrobacteraceae bacterium
CCAACGCTGCACACCTCGCGACCTGCAATCTCCCGCTCGACGAATACCCGACCGCTCAGGCAGCGGCGGCACGGATCCTCGCTCAGCTCGGTGGCGCGCTTCGTACGGCGCGACGGGTAGAGCAGATCGGCGGGGCCGCCGCGCGCATCGCCGGCAGGATCGCTGGCGCGACCGGCAGCGAGGACCTCGCCCTGCTCGCAGACCTCGCCGACACCGCGCAACCCTCTGAGCTGACTCTTCCCTCTGTCCTCAAATGCCTTCGGCACGAGGCATGGCAAGTACTGCGCTACAGTTAGCGGCTGCGCCGCAAGCGCCCCGTGGCGCCCAGCTCGATCGCTTCCTCTATCTCGAGCGCCAGCCCCCCTGGGCGAGCCGCATCCCCACCCACGGCTCGTTGACTGTGATCGGCCATCCCGGCTCGGGAGCCGAGGAGGCCGTGCAGCGCATCGCGCAAGCCGAGCATGGGCCAAGCCTTCCGATCTTGCTCGACGCGCGCCACTACGGTGATCGCGCCGCGCTGGTCGGAGCGTTGGCTGACGGGATCCTGCAAGGCCTGCTCGGTAGTGAGGCTATCCGTCGTTGGCGAGCGGGTGAACCGCCGCCCACAGATACGCTCGCATCGTTGGACTCAGCGCGTAGCGCCGAGATCGCGCGCCTGCTCACCAGACCGGAAAGCCTGCAAGTGGTCTCGCTGGCGCAACTACTCGCGCTGCCACCGCAGGGAGTGACACTCGCCATTACCTGGGCGCACCTGCTCGCCGAGCGTGCCATGGGCAACGTCCTCTGGGAGCTTCGCGCCTGCGTCACAAACGACGAGCGCAACGTCGCGCTGATCCTGGGCACATTCCCCGCCACGAAGGAATCCCTCATCGGCGAGCAAGCCGCCTTGTTCGGAGTCGGCGAGAAGCTCGATCTGACCGATCCGACCACCGAACGGTGGCGGAAACTTGTTGAAATTCAAGAACTGCCTGTCAGTGACCCAGACTTGATCTGGCTGTTGCTACGCACCGACGGCCAAGCGCGCGCCACCGCCCAAATCTTGGAGCTGACGCGCTCCGAGGCTCCCGGTGCCCAATGGGCCGCTCGCCAAGCGTGGGAACAGGAAAGCGAACGCGCGCTCGCGCGAATACAAGACACAGTCAGCTTCGCGCGCGCTGTAACCCCACACGGGGCGGCACTGATGCGCGCAATCGCATCCGATGAAAAACCGTACCGCGCGCTGCGACCGTACGCCGACGCCAAGCAGATCGCCAGAGCTCTCGGCCAGTTGGCATACCACGGCCTCATCTACAGCCCCCGCAGGGGACTCTGGCTGCTAGGTGACCCACTACTCCGTGACGCCCTCACAAATCTGGAACCTCAAACCGAGCTTCGTGGCTGACCGCGATCCCAGAAGATCCGGCCGAGCTTTGCGCGGGTCAGCCAGTGAACATCGTCGCGACCGGCGCTCAGGCGGCTCACTGAGGCCGCCCGTAGTCACCGATGAGGGCCAGATGGCCGGGCCCGATACAATTCCTACTGCAACGCACAGGATTGCCAAGCCACAGCCAGCGAGGAGCCTCATGGCCACGATTGACCGCACGAAGATCGACAAGCCCAGCCCGATCGTCGAGGACGAGCAGGGTCAGCTGCGTGCCCGCCAGGGCATCTCGCGCGAGGTCGTGACGGAGCTGTCGAAGATCAAGGGCGAGCCCGACTGGATGGCCGAGAAACGGCTCAAATCGCTGGAGATCTTCGAACGTAAGCCCGTCCCGACGTGGGGACCGGACCTGGGTGGCCTGAACCTCGACGACCTAGTCCTGTATTCCCCTCCCACGGCGGGGCGCTTCAACAGCTGGGACGAAGTACCGGCTGACATGAAGCAGACCTACGAGGACTTGGGCATCCCGCAGGCCGAGCGCGAGCACCTCGCGGGCGTCGTCGGCGTGTGGCGTCAGGAGCCCGTGTATGAGGGCCTGAAGGAGGAGTACGCCAAGCAGGGGATCCTGTTCTGCTCGATGGACACGGCGATCACGGAGTACCCGGAGCTCGTGCAGAAATACTTCATGACCAAGTGCGTGCCAGCGCAGGACAACAAGTTCTCGGCGCTTCACGGCGCGGTGTGGTCGGGCGGAGCCTTCTGTTACATCCCCAAGGGCGTCAAGTGCGACCTGCCGCTGCAGTCCTACTTCCGCATGGAGGGCGCCGGCGAGGGCACCTTCGAGCACACGCTGATCATTGCGGACGAGGGCTCGGAGGTGAACTACATCGAGGGCTGCACCGCGCAGACCTACAGCGTCAACTCGATGCACTCAGCGGTCGTTGAGATCTTCGTGCACGAGGGCGCGAAGGCGCGCTACACGACCGTGCAGAACTGGTCAAAGGACGTCTACAACCTCAACACCAAGCGCGCGATCGTCGACGCTGAGGGCACGGTCGAGTGGGTCGGCGGCTCGATGGGCGCCAAGTACGTGATGCTGTACCCCGGCTCCTACCTGATGGGTGAGGGCGCACGCGCGGATCACCTGAACGTGGGCGTGGCGGGCAAAGGCGTGCACAAGGACACGGGCGCGAAGGTCGTGCACCTCGCGCCGAACACCACTTCGAACATCCTCGCCAAGTCGATCTCCAAGGACGGCGGCATCATGGGCTACCGCGGCCTTGTCAAGATGGGCCACAACTCGGCGGGCTCGAAAGCGCGCGTGCAGTGCGACGGGCTGATGATGGACGGCGAATCGAAATCGGACACGTGGCCGGACATCCAGATCCAGAACCCGCACGTGACGGTCGCGCACGAGGCGACGGTCGGGCGCATCTCCGACGACCAGCTCTTCTACATGGGCTCGCGCGGCTTCACCGAGGACGAGGCCGCGGCGATGATCGTCAACGGCTTCATCGAGCCGGTGACGAAGGAGCTGCCGATGGAGTACGCGGTCGAGCTGAACCGGCTCATTCAGTTGGAGATGGTCGGCAGCATCGGCTGATCTGGACGCCGATCGCCGGCGGCTGGCCATGCGCGTCCCGGTAGACACGATCGCTGCTCCGTTGTTCCCCACGGGGCTGCCGTGGGTCAATGCTCCGTCGGCGGGTGTAAGCACGCTCCAGCGGGGCAAGCCAATGCTGGTGGAGTTCTGGGACTTCTGCCGGCCGAACTCAATGCGCACGCTGCCCTATATGAGGGCTTGGCATGAGCGCTACAGCGCCGACGGGCTACGGGTGGTCGGCGTGCACTGCCCCGGCTTTCAGGTATCGCGCGAGGAGCAGGCGGTTAGGGACGCGGTGGCACGGCTGCAGATCGCCTACCCCATCCTGATTGATAGCGAGCTGGAGGTGTGGCAGGAGTACGAGAACATGGGCTGGCCGGCTCGTTACCTGTTCGATGGTCGCGCCCGCCTGTTCGACTACCACTACGGCGAGGGTGCGTATCTGGAAACGGAGCTGGCGATCCAGGAGCTGCTGGAGGTCGAGCGCGAGCCGCTTGCGCCGCTACGCCCCGAGGATGCCCCCGGCGTGACGCTCGCGGCACAGACGGCTGACCAAGAGGGCGCCTACTCGGGACCGTATGAGGCAGGCGGCGTGTGGGCGGTGCTTGACGGTGTTGGGACGGTGACGGTCAACGGCGGCGCGCCAAGCGGCGGTCGCGAACTGACTGTGGATCATCCCGGTGCCTACCCCCTGCTCGAGCACGAGCGGCATACCGCCGGCTATCTCGAGATCGAGCTAGGCACAGGCGTGCGCTGCCTTCTTACGTGCTTTACGCCCGGGCTAGCGAGCAAGACCGTCACTACATCGACGGTGCCGTAACGCCGCTAGCGCCGGTCCGCGATCTGTGCATGCGTGCGATCCTGCAGAAGCCGCTTGATCGTCGGTGGCCCGTCGTCGTCGACCACCACACACACTCCCGGCCAGTACGGGCTCTCACCGGGCTTGTCGGTAAGGAAAATCGGCGAATAGGTCCAGCTGCCGGTGTTCACCAGGCGCGCACCGTCACGTCCGCGCCACTCGTGCTGCGCGTCGCCCGTAAGCGGCCCGGCGCGATGCGTGTGGCCAAAGACGACGTATGCATCGCCTAGCTGAAGGCGCGCGGCAACCTCCCCCATTGCGCTCAGCCCCGCACGGCGTAGCTCGGTCATGGAGATGTCAGCGTGCAGCGGACCCACACCGGCACGGTTGAGAGCCGCGATCGCGACCGGGAAGGCCGCTGCGATCGCCGCGCCGCGCAGGAGCTGCAGGGCCTTTGTGTAACCGCGCAGGGGCCGCCCGCTTTCACCTCTGAGCGCCTGCCATGCGCTCATGGTCGCTGCGCCGTTGAGCGCGGGTCCCGTATGGGCGTCCCGTGCCACCGCATCCCGCCATGCGAACACCGGCGCGACGGTCGCCTCGTAGTCGCCCACACAGTCGAACGTGCTGGCCCGCCGACCCAGCAGTCGCGTCATCGCGCCCAAGCTCAGGCGCTCGAGCGTAGGGACGGTGAGATGGCAGTCCAGGTAGTGGCCGTGGGTTGCATACACGTCGGGACGTAGCCATAGGCCCGGATAGGCCACGCTCATGCGTGCAGGCGCAGCCCAGCCGGCGATCCGCTCGAGCGCAGGCGAGACCTCAGCGGGCTCGAGCAATTGCTCGACCCCGAGCGCCGGCGGCTGATGCTCGGCGCCGCGACGCGCAAGCCACGGTTCCACGAGCGCGTGATCGTGGTTACCCGCGACCATCACCAGCTCGCGCCCAGCGAGCGCACGCCCGAGATCCTCAAAGAACGGACGCGAGGCCAACATCACCTCGCGCATCGGCCCATGGCGCAGCTCGAGCACATCGCCCAGCAACACCACCCGATCGACGTCGGCCACCACGTCGAGCAGCGCCGTGCGTAGCTCGACCCGGCGCAGCAGGTCGGTGCCAGAGACGCTGCCGAGGTGCAGGTCGGAGACGATCAGCGTGCGCATTACTGGACGCGCGCGCTCATGCTGCGCGCACAGTCGAGCACCGGCGGCACCGCTCCTTCAGGGAGATCAGCCGGCCTCGCCGGCCGTAACGGCTTCGCGGATCTGCTTGGGCAGCATGAAGCGCACGTCCTCGCGGATCACGTCGAACTCCGATATGTCGGTGACCCCGCGGGCGCGGAAGAACTCGACGAGCTCGCTCACCAGCTCCTCGGGTGCGCTGGCTCCAGAGGAGATGCCAACCACGCGCCTGTCGGTAAGCCACTCCTCCTGAACCTCCCGCGCAGCATCGATCAGATACGCATCGGTGCCGCAATCATGCGCCACCTCCACCAGGCGTACCGAGTTCGACGAGTTGCGTGAGCCGATCACAAGCATCAAATCGCAGCGGCCTGCCATCTGCTTGACGGCCGCTTGGCGGTTGGTTGTCGCGTAGCAGATGTCATCCGTGCGGGGGCCGACGATGTTCGGGAAACGCTCGCGCAGGCGCGTGAGAATCGAGCTTGTTTCATCCACCGCAAGCGTGGTCTGGGTGACGTAGGCAACGCGCTCGGGATCGGCGAGCTGCAGATCATCGACGTCCTGCTCGTTTTGCACGAGCAGGATCTGGCCGGGGGCCTCCCCCATCGTCCCTTCCACCTCCTCGTGACCGTCGTGGCCCACGAGCACGATCGTGTAGCCATCCTCGGCGAAGCGCGCGGCCTCACGGTGAACCTTGGTCACCAACGGGCACGTTGCGTCGATCGTTCGCAGGCTGCGCTGCTCGGCTCCGGCGCGAACGCTGGGCGCAACACCATGGGCAGAAAACACGCACACCGCCCCCTCTGGCACTTCCGTCTGCTCGTCTACGAACACCGCGCCACGTGCACGCAGCTGCTCGACAACGTGCTTGTTGTGCACGATCTCCTTGCGCACGTACACCGGCGCACCGTGGATCGCGAGCGCACGCTCGACCGTCTGTACGGCGCGATCGACCCCTGCGCAATAGCCACGCGGCGCCGCAAGTAGCAACTTCTCGACAGTGTTGGCCACGCATGTCATTGTAGGGGGCTCCCCCGCTACGCTAAGCCTTCACAATGAGCCAACGCCACCTCGACAGGCTGACCCCGGTAGACGCCTCATTTCTGCATCAGGAGAGCAACGTCTCCCATATGCACATCGGCGGGCTCACGATCGTGGAAGGCCCTCCGCCGGAGATGGAGGAGTTTCTCGAACAGATCCGCCGGCGCCTGCATCTCGTGCCCCGCTATCGCCACAAGCTTGCGCACACAGCAATCGACAGCGGCCGACCGGTTTGGATCGATGACCCGAGCTTCAACCTCGACTATCACGTCCGCCACACAGCTCTGCCCGCCCCTGGCACGTGGGAGCAGCTTCAGGATCTGACCGCGCGGATCTTCTCCCAACAGCTCGACCGCTCGAAGCCACTGTGGGAGATGTGGTTGATCGAGGGCCTGGAGGATGATCGCTTTGCGCTGATCACCAAGACCCATCACTCGCTGATCGACGGCATCGCGGGCGTGGATCTGGCCACAGTGCTGTTCGACCTCTCACCAGACCCACCGCCGACGCAGTACACGGGCCGCCCGTGGCAGCCGCATCCGGAACCCGGCACGGCTCACCTGCTCGCCGCTGGGCTCGTGGGAGCACTGCGCGCGGGCGTGGCGCTGGCCGAGGGCGCGATCGACGCGCTCGCACATCCCGAGCGGGCCTTGTCTCACGCGCGCGAGGCAGCCGAGGGGGTTGGCGAGATCGTGTGGGCAGGCTTGAACCCTGCCCCGGAGACGCCGCTGAACGTACCGATCGGACCACACCGCCGGTTCGTCGGGGTGACCAGCCAGCTCGATGATTTCAAGACCGTGAAGAACGCTTTTGGTGCCACGGTCAACGACGTCGTGCTCGCGGTGGTCGCTGGTGCGCTGCGCTCGTTTTTGATCTCCCGTGGCAGGAACACCGCCGGCGTGGAGATGCGCGCGTTGGTACCCGTGTCGGTACGCACTGAGGGCGAGCACAATGAGGGCGGCAACCGCATCGTCGTGATGCGCGGACCGCTGCCGATTTACATCAGCGACCCGCTCAACCGCCTGCGGTTCGTGTCGAACGCGATGGACGGCCTGAAGGAGTCCAAGCAGGCACTCGGTGCGGAGGTGATAGCCGGTGCCCAGAACTTCGCCCCGCCGACGATCCTTGCGCAGGCTTCGCGACTGAACTTCTCCACGCGCCTGTTCAACCTGATCGTTACGAATGTGCCAGGGCCGCAGTTCCCGCTGTATGTACTCGGGCGCGAGATGCTGCACGCGATCCCCGTTGCGTTCCTGCCGGAGAACCATGGGCTGGCAATCGCCATCATGTCCTACAACGGGGAGATGAACTTTGGCCTGCTCGGCGACTTTGACGCGCTTCCGGACATCGGCTCGATCGGCGAGAACATCGCTGCGGAACTCGCCACGTTGGTGGCACTTGCGCGCGAGTCCGCGGCCGCGCCGGTTTAGCAGCGCGAAACACCCCCGCGCCTCGTCGAGCAGACGACCGTCGTTGATCCCGAGCGCCTGGGCTGACGCAGGTCGATATCAGCGGTGACATTCGACTGCCACGTCGAGCGCCACGCATACCGCTCGCATGCGGTCGTCGCTGACGACGACACGAACACCGCCGCACCAGCGATGGAAATCGGCTGAAGAGGTGCCTCTGGGCTTCTAGATCCAGTCGTTACGGCGGAAGGCCCAGTACAGGGCCGCGGAGAGCAGGATGATGAGCGCTGTGGAGAACCAGAACCCCCAGTGAGCAGCGAAGCCGGGATAAGGCACGTTCTGGCCGTAGAAGCCCGTCACCGCTGTGGGGACGGCGATGATGGCCGCCCAGCTCGTGACCTTCTTCATCACGAGGTTCATCCGATTGCCCTGGATCGTGAGATTCGTCTCGAGGATCGTGGTCACGAGGTCGCGTAAAGACTCCGTCCATTCAGTCGCCCGTAGGACGTGGTCATAAACGTCCTGGTAGTAAGGGGCCATCTGCTGATCAAGAACGTGCAGGTCGCGGCGCATCAGGGAGTTGACGACCTCACGCATCGGCAGCACCAGCCGCCGAAGAAGCACGAGGCTCTTGCGAAGCTCGAATGAGCGGCGCTGGACTTCAGAGTCGTGAGGCGCATCGTCGAAGAGCAGGTCCTCGAGTGCCTCGATCTCGGTATCGAGCGACTGGACCGCATCAAAGTGGCCGTCGACGATGTCGTCGAGCAGGCCCCAAAGCAGAAACGACACGCCGTTTTGGGCGAGCTCTTTCGATTCGTCCCAGCGAGCGAGCACCGAGTCGATTCTCGCGCCCTCATCTTGGCGAACCGTGACGAGAGCGTTCGTCGTTATGAACACCCCGATCTCGCTGGCGCTCAGCTCGCCCGACTCAATATCGAGCTTCACGTCATACGCGCTCATGAACAGATGGGAGTCATAGCGGTCCAGCTTGGGTCGTTGATGTTCGTTAACTGCGTCCTCTACCGCCAAGGGGTGCAGTCTGAGCTCCTCGGCGATCGTCGCCAGCTCTTCTTCGGTCGGCGAGCAGTAGTCCAACCACACATAGGCTCCCCCCTCCTTCAGGTACTCGGAGATGTCGGAGACTGGGAAGTCCTCGAGCGCGAGTGCGCCATCGCGGTAGAGCCTGGTCTTCGCCATCGGGCCACGATACGGCCCGCCTCGGATCGTGCAACGCACAGCGCTAGCGACGGCGAGGGGTACTGCCGCAGTCGGGGTAGTCGTCAGGCGGTGTGCGTTCCGGCTCTGGCAGCTGCCAGAGCCGAGATCTCGGCGCAGCCACGCCGACAGCCCAATCGTATACCACGGTATACTGCGAGTATGGCGAAGGTTATGGTGTCGATGCCGGACGATCTCCTGAGCGAGGTCGATGCTGAGGCGACTCGTCTCGGGACGTCTCGCAGCGCGGTGTTGCGCGAGTTCGCCAACTCCGCGCTGCGCAGGCGCCGCACAGATCGTGCAGCGGCCATCGACAGGCTCCTGCGGCAGGCTGCACGGCATGGCGGCGCGGCCGCAGAGCGGGTGAAAGCCACAAGGCCATAACGTGAGCACGCTGCTATTGGATGCCAGCGTAATCCTCGCTGCATTCGATTCCGACGACGAGCTGCATGCACCGTCCCAGGCGCTGCTCGCTGATCCCGATGTGACGCTCACCACCCTCGATCTCGCCCGATCTGAGGTGGCGAACGTGGCAGTTCGGGGTTGGCGCGAACTCGGGCGTGTCGCCCCATTGCTGGAAGCAATCGACCGGATCTCTGGCGACGGTGGGGTCGTAGCGTCTACAACGAGCTTGCTCAGTCGTGCGGCAAAGCTCGCAGATGAGCACACAATCTCCGTGTACGACGCGGCCTATGTAGCGGCGGCTGACCAAGGCGGCGGCACGTTGGTCAGCTGCGACATTCGCGACCTCGTGAGTAAGGGGCTGGCGAGTAGTCCCGCGAGCGTAAATGAGGAGTCGCCTCCCCCCGACGGGAGCAGTACCGAAGTCCAGCCATAGCCGGCTCGGCAGTCGGTTTGTTTGCCGACTAGAAAAGTGGGCGAAACTTGGCTGTGCGCAAACCACGCGCTGATGGCGGCGCCGACGGTAGCAGTCGGCTGATGTCGCAGTCGGCGGGTGTCAGGCAGCTGCGCGAAGGGCTCGATGCTCCCATTCTTGGGATTCCAGAGCGGGAACGAGCGCATCGTCGTATCAGCGGGCCCTGAACCTTGGGACGGCCTACAACCAGACTGCGCTCTGCTGCCGGCGTCCGGGCATATGGAGCCCTGATGGACCAAGGGTCCGCAGCCGCGCGTACATCTGTGCATGCTGACCGTAGCTGAGGCCGCCGACCGTGTCGGCAAGAACCCAGAGACGATCCGTCGCTGGATCCGCTCGGGGCGCCTGCCTGCGCGTCGTGTCGGGCACCGTCACGCGATCGAGGATCAGGATCTGCCCTCGATTGAGGATGAGCTTCCCGATGGCTGAGCTGCCCGATGCTTGGCAGGTCGGCGATGACGGAAAACCAGCTGGGTTGCTGCGCTGCATCGGTCGCGTAGCGGCCACTGACGGCCATGCTCGCCGTCGATGCGTCCGTGGCAGTCGCTGCGTGCCACACGCCGATGGGCTTCGCGAACCTGCGAGGACACGACCTGGTCGCGCCACAACTCATGCTTGTCGAGGCGAATTCGGTGCTGCATGAGATGGCATGGCGAGAAGAGATCACCAAGCCTCGCGCCGGAATCATGCTCGATCGCCTACTCAAGGGTCCGGTTAAGGTCCGCACGCCTGATTCGGGCCGCTTGGCGTGTGGCTGATGAACTCGGCTGGGCGAAGACCTATGACGCGCAGTACGTCGCTCTGGCAAGGATGCTCGACTGTCGGCTTGTGAGTGTCGATGAGCACCTGCTCCGCGGAGTCGCACGGCTCGGCGTTGCTGTGCGACCTCGCGAACTCTGACCGGCGGCGCAGCGCGAGCGGTGCCGCAGCGGTTTGTTTGCCGACCAGAAAATGGGCGAAACTTGGCTGTTACGCAAACCAGACGGCGATGGTTGCGCCGGGCGGTCGCAATCGACTGACGAAGCTCGCGGCCCCTTCCAGGTCTGCGTCAGTCTTGGGCGGCTGCTGTAGCGGCCGGCACATCAAGGTTCGCGCTGGCGGCTGCACGCTTCATCTCGATTGCGCGGTGTGCGCCCTGGGAGAGCAGCATTGCGCTGTCGGCCAATTCGCGGATGGACTCTGGGGTCGCGTCTACGAGCCCGTCCGCGCGGGCGATCTGCGCGACATCGCGCTTCCCGTTCGATGATTGCGACCCGTTCTCCATGCCTTGAGGGTACCTCACGTCGCGCGATTTCTCGCGTCTTCGATCCGAGTGGCGAGCAGCCGCGCGAACGGCTCGATGTCGCCGTCGCGCGAGATGAGCACTGGTGCCACGGCGCTGTCGTGGCCGGTCATGTCTTTGTCATCCGCGAATTCGACAGCTGGGAGTCCCAGCGACCACAGTGCGGCCGAAAGCGCCACGAACGCGGTGCGATGGTTCCCATCGGCAAAGGGATGTACGCGGAGGATGCCTGCATAGAGGGCGGCTACGACTCGTGTCTGCTCAGTGATTCCAATGTCGTGCCGATCGAACTGAGGCGTGCTGCCGTTGAACGCGGTGCACACCTCCGCGAGATCACGAACCAAGGCGTCAGGTGCAGTGCCTTCGATCTGGCGCATCCGGCCACCATCCGTCACCACCCCGAAGAACGCGCGCTCTCGACGGAAACGCCCGCCACGTGTCCTCCGGCGAGAGGCGGTCGGTCTTGTAGAAGCGAGAGTCTTCGTTGTCGCGGTAACGCGGGTGCCCAGATTCGTCCACCGGCCGAGGATGCCAAGCGTTGCGGACCCCTGGCGCATTCCGCACGCGACGGCTCGTGCCGGGGTTCGCGCACAAGCAAGAAAAGTGGGCGAAACTGCTCGGCGCGCAAACCATGCGCTGATAGCGGCTCCAGCTTTTGGGATCGACTGAGGCCGCTCGCCCCGCCTCTGCAGCCAGCGACCTTTCCAGCTCGATCAGCTCGCATCGTAGGGTGGCGGCAAAGGGGTCGCCTGGGCTCCCGAAGGGAACTTGACGCCCGCCCCTTATGTACATATACTTGTCGGACATTCCTGGGAAGGCCAAGGGCACCCGATGAGCACTATCAGTATCCGTGATCTACAGCGCAATACAAGTGGCGTCGTCGCTGACGTCGCCGATTCCAAGCACACCGCCCTCGTCACACGACACGGTGAGCCCATCGCTGCGCTGGTGCCGATCGATGCCCAGGATCTCGAGGACTATCTTCTCTCGAAGGTTCCGGGCTTCGCCGAGGACATGGCCGCCGCCGATCAGGCTCATGCAGATGGCGAAGCGCGCTCAGCTGTTGATGTGTTCGCGGAGCTTGACGCGCAGGACGCTGGGCAATAGCGCCTACGCGCAGGAAGCTGGGTCGTCGTAGATGACGGACCCTCTGAGCAACATCGAGCTTGCTCCGCGCGCGATCCGTGACCTGAAGAGCCTGGACCGCCAGACCCGAAAGCGTGTGGAGCAGGCATTCCAAGCGCTGGGGGCGGGTGCCGAGAACCTCGACATCAAGCCAGTGGCTGGACACGCCCCCTGGCGTCGCCTGCGCGTCGGCGAGCACCGTGTGCTCTACCGCGAACTCGCCGCCGACGCCGACGCACGCTATCTGGTGGCACGAGTCATCGACCGTCGCGACCTACACCGCGCTATCGACAAGCTCTGAGCCCAGGCCAACAACCTGGTTTATTTGCCGGCCAGAAAAATGGGCGAAACTGCTCGGCGCGCAAACCATGCACTCATCGTGGCGGAGGCGGTTGGTATTGCTTGACGCGACCCACTCGGCTACAGCGAACACGAACAATCAGGAGGTGCCATGCGGAAGCTCGTACTGTCGATGGGGGTGTCGCTCGACGGGCTGGTTGCCCGGCCGGGACGCCTCGGGGCGGGCGGCTGGGGACTCCCGCCCGATGATCCCGCGCTCAAGGAGCGCAAGCTCGGATGGATGCACGATGTAGGCCTGCATCTCATGGGGCGCAACACCTACGAGGAGATGGCCGAGTTCTGGCCGATCTCCGACGACTCCTATGCGGCACCCATGAACGCAATTCCCAAGGTTGTGTTTTCCCAGACGCTTGAGCGCGCCGAGTGGGCGGACTCACGGATCGCACGCGGCGATCTGGCCGAGGAGATCGCCGAGCTAAAGCGCGAGCCGGGCAAGGATATGCTCGCTTGGGGCGGCGCCGCGTTTGCCCAGTCGCTCAGCAGGCTCGCGCTAGTTGACGAATACCGGCTGATCCTGCAGCCCGTGGCGCTCGGGCAGGGACTTCCCCTGTTTGAGGGCCTTACCGCGCCGCTGCGGCTCGAGCTCGTCGATGCCCAGACATACTCCACCGGCGCGGCGCTGCACATATACCGCCCCCGCTCCGATTCAGCGTGAAGATCTGCGTGTACGACGCGGCGTATGTAGCGGCGGCTGACCAGGCCGGTGGCACGCTCGTCAGCTGCGACATCCGCGACCTCTTGAGTAAGGGGCTTGCGAGCAGTCCCGCCAGCGTGCACGAGGCCGAGTCGCCTCCTTCCGACGCGAGCAGGACCGAAGTCCAGCCATAGCTCGCACTACAGTCGGTTTGTTTGCCGACAAGAAAGTGGGCGAAACTGCTCGGCGCGCAAACCACACACTGATGGCGGCGCCAGCGGTCGCGGTCGGCTGATCCGGAGGGCTTGACGCAGCTCGTGTTACCCGCGGGTATGTAGAGCAAAGTCCGGATAGTAGACTCCCAGTCGTGCACGAGGAGCCGCGGGGTGTTTCGACCATTTGCCTGAGGATGCTGACGGCTGGTGTTCTGACCACCGCCGTGCTGGTGTTGATTGTGGCCGGGCGCGCGATGGCGGCTACAAAGGTGCCGGAAGTGGGGTATCTCTCCGCTTCTCACGTGAGCACAACCGGCGCCACCATCGAAGTGCCGATCAACCCCGAGGGCGGTGAAACCATCTGGGAAATCTGGCTGGAATGCCAGAATGCTGAGCGGAACAACGAGTGCGAACCGCTGACCGTAGGCTTACAGCGCCAACAGGCATTCTTTCCCCTAGCGTTGAATCGCAGACTGTGACCGATGTCGTGACCGGCTTGCAGCCGGACTACCTTTACAAGTACCGGGTGGTCGCAATCAACTTGGCCGGCAAAGAAGGCCTTGCTGGCGATGGCTTTGTGACCTGCCCATCCGAGGGGCCTTGTCCTTCTCAGCCGTACCTGCGCGGGGAGTCGCTGTGGAACCTAGAAGGCGCGGAACGAGCTGGGAACGAAGCACCGAGGCTCGAAGAAGAACGCGAAGCCAAGAAGAAGGAAGAAGAAGAACGCCCTGTGAAGGAAGCGGCAGAACGAGCCGCCAAAGAACGCGAAGCGCGCGAAGCCGGGGAACGCGCCGGTAAAGAAGCGGCGGAACGGGAGAGAGCGGCGGAACGGGCTGCGACAACTCATTCGCCCAAATGCGTTGTACCGCACCTCAGGGGGGACTCGCTGACGGAGGCGCGCCGTGCACTCGGCAGGGCTCACTGCCGTATGGGCAGGCTTACGGAGCCCCGCGACTACCCAGGATCGTTGGTCGTCGTCAGGCAAAGCGTCCGCGGCGGCAGCAGGTTGGCAAAGGGCACAAGAGTGGCGCTCACACTCAGCCGCCCCGAGAAACGGTAAGGCGCCCTCACCAGAGGCCACCGGTACGACTTATCGCCGTGAGGCGCACTTCGGACAACTGTCTATGCTGTCTATGGAGCTCACCGAAGTCAAACGCGAACCGCTTTGCGCCATTGCCGGGCGGGCGAGTGTCCCTTGACGAGCCCCAAGTGTATCGACCGAGTCGGGCGACCACCACGGCAGATGAGGCCACGTGGCATTCCGCCACCGTCTAATGATACGTGCGACCTGCAAGCTCAGCGAGCCGATCTGTGAGTCGTTTTACGTCGGTGAGACTCCCGACTCGTTCAAGTTCTTGTAGCTCGTTGATTCCAATCTCCCCGCGCGCGTGCAGGCGTCGCAGCTGGCGTCGAGTGCGTGATCCAAATCTCCGCTCAAAGCATTCGGTTGTATCGGCGTCGGTGGCCTTGAGTCGCGCAGGCTCGATACCAGGTAGGTAGTCGCGCTGACGCTCAACGATGAAGCGCCGTAGCTGCTCGACCAAATCCGAGCGTGAGTTTCGGTAGAGGTAGCCTCCCGTGAGGGCCGTGAGCGATCCTGCTGCCGCCGTTGCGTAGATCCCTCCTACGCCGCTTGTCTGAGCTGCGATCCCGGCAGCGATCTCGCAGATCATCGCCGCGAGCCCTGTACGGCTCATGGCTTCCTCCCTGGCACACGGCCATGCACCGCGTCGAGGTATGCGCTCAGCGCTTCGTCCGCGGAGACGCCCTGATCAAGGGCTTCGGCGGCGGCGGCACGCTGTACGAGGGACTTCGCTGCATCCCAGTAGGCGCCACTGCCCGCTGAGGGCGCGTACAGCGTACGGCGATCCCAGGGATCGCCAGTCAGCTCGGTAAGAAGGTCTTGGGCCGCAAAGCGCGAAAGTTCCCCGGAGACCTTGTTCTCGGGTATTTCAAGTTGCGTCGCCATACGACGCGCCCAAAAAGGCGGATCTCCATCAGCAATAAACGCCGCAACCTCGGCACGGAACTGAGACCCAAGAAGGGGCTTAGAAAGCTTCCGAACTCTCTCGCTGATCCGTCTGGGGTCGACGCTAGGATACAATTTCGAGGTCTCCGCTCCCGGAAAGCGTATACTGAAAAGGGCTGGCATGGTACCGGATTTCGAAATCTGGTGCTTGGTCCTTGAGGACTGGGCTTCGTAGGCTGGTTTGCGATAGCTGGATTCAAGGGTCCGGCACCTTGATCTCACTCAATACTGGCTGCCCGCATGAAGCTGTCGCCGCTGGCGCAGCGGGCTCTGGATCGGAGCAACGCCCGCTGCCAGGCAGGCTAGGGCTCAATCACAGGCAGTTGAGCAAAGCTGTCCGAAGTCAGCGCGACCAGCTTGGCGTAGCCGGTGGCCTTCATGCATCTGCGGAGCCTTGATCCACGTCGGTGACAGCGCCGCCTAGGAGAGTCACGAAGGCACGAACGGAACCGAGCGTTTTGCAGGCCCTTCGCGAATGGGCGAAACTGTTCGGCGCGCAAACCGTACGCTAATCAATGCGCCAGCGCTTGACGTCGCCTGAATGTTCCCGAGGCGCCAGCGCGACCAACGTATCGCTATAGCCTGGTGGCGATGGCGAAACCTGCTGGCGAGCCGACGCTCCTCTACCCTGGATGGAGTTCGGTGCAGCGGTTTCCGCGGGGTCGGTTTCTTTGGTGGCTCGTGTTGCACGTGGAGGACTCGCTTTCCCTGCTGCCAATGCTGCTGCTCGGCCCGACAGCGGGCGCCGTGATCGGCACGTCGGTCGCCGTGTCGGAGCTGTCGAGCGTCACCATCGACGGCAAGATGGCAGCCGCTGTCCCGACAGTGTGGGATGTCTTGCTTCCGGCGCTTCTCGGTGGCCTGGGTGGCGTCGTCGCCCTGACACTCTGCTCAGCAATTTGGGGATGGCTGCGCTACTTCGCGTTCGGCGGCGACGACATCTGGACGGCAAGGATGCCCGACCACGGGGCAGTCGAACTCGTGTGCCGAACTGAGACGCCAGTGGGAGTCGATCGCCTGGGCGCGACGGAGTGCATTGTCAGAAGACCATCAGGCGCGTTTCAAGCGACAGACGAACTCGGCGCTCGGCACCACCCTTACGGTGCTGTCGCGCGCGTCGATCAGCCCCGTGAAGCGGGCACCTACGAGGCCCGCTTCTATGCGACCGAGAACAAGCGACGACTACACGAGGTCGCGCGTGTGAAGCGGACCTTCGCGGTCGACCCGTGAGTCATGGTGTTGGCGTAGTGGTTAGCAGACCACTACCTCGCTCATCGTTCCGGCGCGGCTTGCGGTCCTCCCGAGCGGCACCATTTGCGTCGGCGTGCTCCACCTTCCGCATGGCATGCTCGACCGCCGCCTTCTCAGCTGGGTCTAGCGGATAGCCACGCATAACGGCCGGACGAACGAAAGGACTTTTGTCAGTCATCGTTGGATAGCGTCCTTACATTGCCAGGGGTTTGGCTGAGAGGCAGGACATCGAGCGACGGCCGCGAGAACGGCGATACAGGCGCATCCGGCGCTGGAGTCTCAGTTGGCGTCGGGGGAGACGCGGCCGGCTGAGAGTCTGTTGATGCATCAGGCCTTGCGTTTGGTGCGCTCTCGTCACTCATCGCCGCTCGTAATCTCCTTTATCTGCCTTCTCGACTAGATCGACGCTTGGGCTGGCGAACGGAGATGGCTCGGCCGCGGGAGACTCGAGGCCTGTGTCCGGCGCTGCACTCGGCACCGACGGTTCGGGTGCAGGCTGCTGCTGGTCTGATGGCTCGTCTGGCATGTGGCACTCCGATCAGTTTGGCATCGTGGAGCCCGAGCAAAAACCCAAGTATAGAGATGCAGGCCAACCCCACGAGAAGCAGCCTGTAGCCCCAATGCAGGCCGGTCGCCTTCGATCCGGCGCGTGATCGCTCGATGACGAGCGCGTCGATCAACCCGCGCATGGTGCTGCCCTGGTTCATGACCTTGGGCGCGTAGATGTACTCTGGCAGAGGGTACTTTTCGACCTCGGCGATCCCGAGGCTGGCTGCCTCACGGGGCCGCAGCACTCTGAGGACCACGACAACGACGCTCCCGACGAGCGACGCGAGTGCTCCAGCGAATAGGCCGACCGCGATCCCCTTCCAAGGAGCACCCCAGTCTGCTGCGAGGGCATCGTGGCCTAGTGTCGTGCTTAGCGAGACGACAATCCCTACGAATCCGGCTAGGCCCACGCCCCGCGTGTTGAAGCTCTGGTCGCGGGAGTTCTCCTCGTCAAGAAGGTGTCGTACCGTCTCGAGAAGCGCATCAACTGTCGCCTCGGTCTTTGGATCAAGCAGTTGCGCCGGCGGCGACGGCACAGACTTCGCGATCTCAGGAACGGGGTCGGCGCTGCCAGCCTGGGGGTCCTCGTCATTCATCGCCCGGAGGCTACGGCCGGATGCGGATGGCGTCGCCGCTTGGGCGCGCCAAGATAGCGTTTCGAGTGCTTAAAGCATCTTGATATAGCGAATCTGTCCCGGCAAGCAGAGATCGCGGCCTTGAGATCTGGCGTGGGTTCTGCTCTGCTCTGCGCGCTGATCGACAACTGAAGCGGTCGGACGGGTGTTTGAGGCACCCGCCCGACCTTTAGCACCGAAGGGCGTGCCTTCGATGCCACGGAAACCGTAGCTGTCTGCGGCTGGCGGGTCGTGCTCGCGTGCGCGCTCCTCGGGACACCCGAAAGGAGCCACCGAGATGCCCAGCAGCAAAGACGAAGGCAAGCGGGGAGCCGGCGTGCGGTCCTCCCGAGCGCCGCGTGATCGTGACGGCGAGTTGCGCCGGTTCGAGCCGGTGTCCGATGATCTGGTGCTCGCGGCTGTGGGGCGCGCGGAACGTCATCGTGAGCGCGCTGGCGAGGGCGTGATGATGAGCGACATCGCGGAGCATCTGGGGTTCGTTCACGGCTCGTGGACGACGCGACGGCTGCGCCCGCAGATCGAAGCGTTCATCGCCGCTGGCCTGCTCGTGCGTTCGCGCCGGGGCGGCGTCGTGATTTGGGGATTGACGAGCAGCGGTCGCAGACGCACCGAGCGTGGAGACGCATCGGTCGGGTTGCCGGAGTCTCCGCAGCATCGTGTGTGGCGGCACGCCCAGACACTGGCTGCCGAACGGGTCGACGGGCTCCGAGAGCAGGTGCGCGACGCGCTAGAGGACGCGACGGGCGTCCTCGACGCCGCTGGGGTCCGCTCCGATGCGTGGTTCGCTCTGGCTGAGCGTTTGCAGTCGGCGTGCTGGCAGCTCGGGTCGGCGACGTACTGCCTGTCGGAGTGGGCGGAGCCCGACGACGCCACCCCGGACGTTGACGATCGCACCGAGCCGGGTGACGAGAAGATCGACCCCGAGAAGCTGGGGGGTGTGCGTTATCGGCGTGGTGGGCGACGCAACGTGTGGAAGTGGACCGACGCCTGACCCGAGGTTGCCCGTGACGCGCTCCGTGTCGGCGTAGCGCCCCGTGGTTTGCTGTGGTGTCTGCTGACACGGGGCTGACACAACATAAAAATTGGTGTCGGGCTGTAACCAAAACGCCCCGAAATCGACCTTCGTTCATTGGAGCCCTTGATCGGGCACGGGCCGTGTGGCCTGTTGTCCCGCTGGGGTTCTGGCTTGGCGGCTGTTGCCGTCGTAAGGGTCGCTCACCGGCACCAGAAAATATGGACGATTACATTCGTGCCGCTCGCCCTCGCGTGCAGCGGCTTTCACGTGAGCTGGAACTCGAAGCGATCCGGCTGCTCGCCGAATTGCTCGCTGATGCTGCGAAAGAGCGCCGTGGCGCTTTGCCCGGCGCTTTCAAGCGCGAATTGCGCGCGCCTATGCCCGGCGCCACGCCTATCGCCGACACACCGGATTGCCCGCATGGGACCGCAAAACGCCAGGGCTCCCGGCGCGCGACAAAGGGAGGTAAGTAGATGCCCAACGAAATGTCTACGCGAGCGGCGCGTGTAGGGAGCGCGTTCGCCTGGGAGGTAGCCAAGCACACGACAGAGCGTGACCGAGAGATCGCATGGTTGCTGTATCGCCAGAAGATCCTGACGACCGATCAGCTAGTGCAACAGATTCGTATGCAGCATCGTCGTCGCGACCCTCGACACTCCCGACGTGTGGGTCGCCGCGTGGGAGCCTGGCTGGGGTGCGATCAAGCCGTACTGGTCACACCCCGCATATGAGATGGCGCGACCGGATGCCAGCCTCACGCTGAGCACACCGTTCGGGCTCGTGGTGGCTGCGGTGGAGTGGGATCGCGCGACCGAGCCAATGGCGACACTCGCCGGGAAGATCAGCCGCTACGCCACGACGCTGGAGCAAGCCCGCGGCCTGCGCTGGCATAACGTCTGCTTCGTCGTCCCTGGGGAGCGCCGCGCACAACACCTGGTCCTAGAGGGCAGGCAGAACGCATGGCAGGTGCCCAGCGCGCGCTTCTGGGTCACCACCACGGCCCAGCTTGAAGCGTGTGGGCCACTCGGGACGGTCTGGCGCTGTCTTGACTACGAGGAGCAGCCCTGCGGGATGGCGGACTTCGAGACGCTGGCCGGCGCAGAGGTCACGCCGCGTGAACGGGCTCTCGGACGGCGCTGGCAGGTGCCGATGCCCGAGCGCTGGGCGGCGCTCTCCCCGCTCGGTGCGCGTGCCCGCCCGCAGGACACGACGGCTGCCGTGGCGGCGGAGGATGCCGAGCTTGCCCGCGCATGGGAGCAGCGCCGCGCCGAGGAACGCACAGAAGCCGAACACGAGAGACAGCACGGAACAGTCGGTCGGCCGTGGGGCGACGAGGACTTGAGATCCGGTGGCGGTTCTGGTCTCCTCGACTCCCCGCGAGATCACGAGCAGGAGGAGCCTTGGCGATGACGCGTATCTGTCTGTACACCCGTATCTCGACCGACGAGGAGAACCAGCCGACCTCGCTCGCTTCCCAGCAGGAACGGTTGGAGGCGTTCTGCAAGGTGCAGGAGGACTGGCGGATCATCGCCCACCACGAAGACCGCGCCACGGGCACCAAGCTCGACCGGCCCGGACTGCAAGCTGCGCTGGACCTCGCCCGCCAACGCAGGATCGACCAGTTGCTCGTTTACCGGATTGACAGGCTCAGCCGCAAGGTGCGTCAGCTCGCGAGCATCGCCGAGGAGCTAGACACCCTCAACGTCGTGCTGCGCTCGGCGACCGAGCCATTCGACACCGGCTCCGCAGCCGGCCGGATGATGCTGCAGATGCTCGGCGTGTTTGCCGAGTTTGAGCACGCCACGATCGTCGACCGCGTCACCAGCGGCATCGAGCGCCGCGCACGCGAAGGCCGCTGGCCCAACGGACGCATCCCGTTCGGCTACGCACGCAACGAGCAAAAGCAACTCATCCCCGATGCGCGCACCGCACCCGTTATCCGACGCATCTTCACCCTCTACGCCGCCGGGCGGCTCGGCGCCGCTGCGATCGCCCGGCGGCTCGTGGACGAACATGCGCCTGCGCCGTCGCGTGGCTGGCAGCCCAACATCGTGCTCTGGGTGCTGAGCAACGAGGCATACGTCGGGCGTGTCCACTGGCGCGACCAGACCTTCCCTGGTCTGCACGAGCCGCTGATCGAGCAAGACACCTTCGATCGCGCACAAGCACTACTGAAACAGCGAGGAGATGACCTGGCGATGCGCGCGGCAAGCCGCGCTGAGTTCCTACTAACCGGCCTGGTGCGTTGCGGGCGCTGCCGCCGCGCATACGTCGGCATGTCCGCCAAAGGCAACGGCGGCACCTACCACTACTACGCCTGCTCCGGCCGACAGAAGCTCGGACGAAAAAGCTGTGACGGGGAGCGCATCCCCCGCGAGAAGCTAGAGGCCGCGATCCTCTCCCAGCTGACCAGCATCTACCGAGACGGCGGGCTCATCCGCGACGCCATCAAGCAGGCGGCCGCTAGTAATGACACCGACCGCACGGCGCTCACCGAACAACGCGCCTCGCTCGCCAAGGAGATCACCCGTTCCGAACGAGCGATCGACCGCTACCAAGACGCGTTTGAGGCCGGCGACCTCAACCCCGCGCACTTCAACGAGCGGCTGACCACCCTCAAGGCACGACTCGACGTTCTCCATGACCAAGACCAAGCACTCGCCCACGAACTAGCCGCAGACACGCCGACCAAGCCTGATGCGGCGGCACTCCGCGCCGTCGCTGACCAGCTCAATCACGTCATCGAACACAGCGAGCCCGAGCAAGCCAAGGCACTCCTCGCCATCCTCATCGCCGAGCTACGCGTCAACAGCCGCCACGAGATCCTGCCGACCTACCGCGTCGGCGCACCCGTGGTTTGCGCGCCGAACAGTTCAGTGGAGCCAACCGGGTACAAACCAAGCGGCCGCGGCTCTAACCCTTCAGGCGCACGAGGCTTTCTCCGACGAGTAGGTCCAGACCGCCGTCGACTGGCAGCAATTCGACGACCGGGTGTTCTTCACCTCGCGGTGATCGCGCGAGCTTGACCGGGAAGCGCATACCTGCGTTGCCGCCCAGCCCCGGATCGGGTGTGCCGCTTGCAAGCGTGCCCACGACGATAAGGGGATCGATCGAGCCAAGCGCGAAGGTCTCTCCGTTCGCACCGAGCGCCAAGTCCACAACCCGGCGGTTAGAGCTGGTGTGTCCGGAGCTGCCAAAGGCAGGGTTAGGTAGACCGGCTGAGGTGAAGCGGAAAAGCTCACCACCGCCGCCAAAGCTTGCCTCGACTTCGCCATTGGCGAGCGCGAACAGACCGCCGCATACGATCGAGTCGACACCTTCGACCACCGGTGGAGACGACAGGTAGGCGATACCAGCATCACCGAACCCAGGCGCGTCCGCTCCGGTCGGGCCGAGCTCCTGTACCGCTGGGGATTCCAAGCCCTTTCCGCTCGGCAGAAACGCTTGTTCGTAGGCGAGCAAGACTGACCCGCTATTGGCAATGGTGACATCGCAGGCGACCCCTTCTCCCGTCTCAGGCGGTGGGCCGCCGGCGGTCAGAAAACCAGCGCTGCCAAACGACGGATCGAGACCGCCGGACGACAGCAGCCGCACGAGCTCAAGCGGCCCAGCACCGAGGCCATAGGTGATCGCCGGTTCGTTAGAAGGCTGCGGGACTTCGCTACGGAAGTAGCCGATGAGGATGTCGCCGCCCACCTCCAGCGAAGCGCCCGCGATGATCGCGTGGCCGCGGGTATTTGCGAGCGTGTACTCGGCGACGCCGCCGTGTCCGAACGCGCGATCCGGCTGACCGTCGGCACTGAGGCGGACAACCACGAGCTCGTGGGTGCGGTTGAGACCGACGACCAACAGGGCACCGCCGCCGAGTGCGAACATCCGTGGTGGATGTTCCGGCCGCGCGTAGATCGCCGGTACGGTGATCACCCCGCCATGTCCGAAGCCCGCTACGAGCTTGCCCTGCGCAGACATGCGCGCCAGCAGAAACGCTCCCGGCCTGCTGTGCGCGAAGCCACCCACGAAGACCGAGCCATTCGGTCCAGACGCCAACAGCGAACCCTGGGCCCCGGGTCCGGGGGCGTAGAAATGTTCAAAGCCGCCCTCCCTCACGGGTAGCCCGGCAACGCCCCGTTTACCGAACGCGGTGTCCAGATGCCATGACGCGGCCTGGGCCAGCGTCCCCAATAGCCCGCTCGCGAGCGCTGCGAGCACAACCGTGAGCACTGCGGCGACACTGACGCGATCACGACGCCTGCCAAGCCCCTGCACCACCTAAGCCCCCCTGTTCGCTCTCGTGCTGACGAATCCTAGCGTCGTCCGCTCAAGCGGAAGTTGCACGCTACGGGGTTATGGCCTGATCTCGATCGCGGATGCCGATGTGTTGGTGGCTACCGCCGACAGAGTCAAGACATCGGGTACAGCCCAACTTTTGCCGCCGTTTTCAGAGAGCGATGAGTGGAGAACCTGTTCGCCCGTTTCAACCGCAAACGTTGTTGTGCTGGTCACACTCGAGGTGTCGACGTCTTGGCTTTGCACCCCGCCGATTGAGCCCGACACGCGCAGCAGCAAGCCTTCGCAGCCGAATTCAGCCAGGTACGGGGCGTGTTCTGCGCTCATGATCTCCGTCCACACCTGTCCCGCCACCGGTCCGAGCAGCCGCGTGTTGAGCATGTTCGTGACGATCTCGCCTGTTGTGCCCGCTGTGCCGTTGGCCCCTTCGCTCGTGCAGGTCTTGCCCGACATTTCGCAGCCGCTAAATGCGACCCGCTCGATGCCGGTGCTCATACCGGTTACCGCCCCCGCCGCGGTGCTCGCTGCGCACATAACGGGGTATCCAAGGCCCACTGTTTCTAGCGTGACTGATCCGCTCGTGGAGGTGTATCCGGGACCGGGCGCCTTTTCGTATGTGCCCTTCTTGGCCTTTGCCGACTTCACGGTGCACCCTGAATCCGTGTAGTTGCCCTTCTTCTGCGCCACACACGTGGCGGCCGGTCCAGGCTCCCATTCGTACTTGCCTTTGTGGTCGGGCTGACCTTTCTTCTCTGCAACCGTGTTGCAGTTGCCATCTGCGTAATTGCCGTCCTTCTGAGCAACACACTGACCGTATTGCGGTGCGCCGGCTGAGCCCAGCGTGGTGAACATCTGATCGCCGCCGTAGCTCGTGCCGAGCGAGTTGGTGAGCACCATCCGGTAGTGGTAGACGGAGTCTTCGCTCAGTCCCGCTGCCTGCGCCGTCTCGGCGTTGCCTGCGAACGGGAAGTACACCGATTCCGGCGGTGACTGGCACGGGATGCTCGATCCGTAGGAGGTGTAGATGCCGTATTCGAACTTGCATTCGCTCGGCTTCGCGCCATTGGGGTCGACGTTGCCGTTCAGCCTTGCTGAAACCTGCGAGATCGATGTGGCTTCGTCTGTGGCCACCGTTGGCGCCGCAGGTTCGCGGGGAGCGATGTATAGCTCGTACGGATTTTCCGGGCCGGACATCAAGCCGGTAATGAGCGTTCCCAGCACGAGGCCCGAGGGGCCTTCACAAGTTATGGGTGGGATCGTTGTGGTGCCCGTGAAATGCGGGCCGACGTCGAGCAGTTCGCCGAGCGTGAGCGTGGTCTTCAGGCTGAACGTCACCGGTTCGGCCGTCTGGCACTGGGTTCGTTCAGCGTCTTCGGCATCAGCGCTCCCGACACCGCCCAATTGACGAACGACGTCGAGAAACCAGCCCACGCCGGTGCAGCCGTGACGACCATCGCCCCCACGATCGCCAGCGGCATGGCCACGGCCGCGACACCCCACCTCTTGCGCCCCATGAGAACCCTCCCTCAGTACACGACCCCCAGGGCGCCAGTCCGCCCCATTGACGATAAGAGGATACCCAGGCTGTATGAGGTCAAACGCAGATCGCCTCCGATGCTGGGACCGACGGACAGCCCGAGCATAAACGACCTCCCCCTGCAAGCCATCTGACTACCGGATGGCGGCGAGCGCGTGGTGGCTCAGTAGCCGAGCGCGAACTTAGCGTCTTCGCTCATCATCTCGGGCGACCACGGCGGCGTGAAGACCATGTCCGATTCGACCGTCTTGACACCGTCGAGTTCGCCCACGAACTCTTCGATCTGTTCATTGACCTGTGGCCCGATCGGACATCCCGGCGTGGTCAGCGTGAACGTCACCCGCACGTTGCCGCCTGCCACCTCCACGCCGTAGATCAGCCCCAGTTCGACGAAGTCCAGCCCAAGCTCCGGGTCGATCACGTTCGACAAGGCGTCCATCACGTCCTCCTCGGAGGGCGCAACTTCGGATGGCACAGCTGCGGCGGGCGCTGCGGTGAGCTCGTCGTCCATGGTGGCCAGTCTAGCTGCGGACTGCAGCGAGCCCCGCTAGAGCGCTCGCCAGCCCGCAAGCACGGCGAAATGCAGCTGCTTGAAAAAGCACTCGCAATCCTGCATACCAGCCGCACGCAGCCAGTCGATCTGCGTGGCAACATCGGCGCAGCGGTCGGTCTGCATCCGCACTTCGGCGTCCGCCAGCTCCTCCACGCTCGCGCCCGCCGTCCGACAAGCCTCACGCCACATCAAGCGATAGGTATCCGCCAGCCACTGGTTTGGGCCAGTGACGTGCTCGGCGTTGACAAACACCCCTCCCGGGCGTAGCGCGTCATACACCCGAGCAAACAGGTCGCGCTTGTCGGGATTCTCGAGGTGATGAATGGCAAGTGCCGACACTGCCGCGTCAAACGGACCACCTGGCAACGCCTCACGGAGATCAGCCACGACGGTTGTGGTCGATCCCACAGGCAGGCGCTCACGCGCCTGGTCGAGCATCTCCGCCGCCCCGTCTACGAGCACCAGCTCTGCGTCTGGGTAGCGAGCAAGCACAGCAGCACTCATCAGCCCCGTACCGGCCCCGAGATCGAGCACACGCCGCACTGGACCCTCGCGCAACCCGATCACAGACACGGCCGTCCCATAGAACTCATCGAAGCAGGGCACCAAGCGTCGGCGCTGCGCATCGTAATCCCCGGCGTGGGAAGCAAAAACCGAAATCGAATCAGGCATGCGACGTACGCTATCACGTACAAATATATGTTGCCTCAGCGATGCACCCGCCCGATGGACCCCGTAACCTTCTCGGTGAGCCCCTTGGACGTCTGGTCCGCACTCGGCGCGACCGGATGGCAGTTCGGCGACGGTTCAAGCGCCTCTGGTGCCGGCTCACACACACCTACACAAGCCCCGGCACTTACGCGGTGACCCTGTCAAGCGAAGACGCTTTGGGGAACCTAACCACGACGAGTGGTTCGATTGTAATCTCGGCCGAGCCGAGTCCCGCGTCTAAGGCGTTGACCAAGCCGAGCGTCGAAGCCCCGCAGATCACGCACCTGTCGGAGTCCCATCGCCGCTGGCGAGAGGGATCCCAATCGGCAGTCCTGTCAAGATCCAAGCGGCCACCACTCGGCACCGTGTTCTCGTTCACTCTGAGCCAAGCCAGCCGGGTGACACTGAGCTTCACGCAGGGCGCTTCCGGCTTCCTGGTCGGGGGCAAGTGCGTGAAGTCGAGCCGGAGCAACCGACGTCACAAACGCTGTCGGCGAACCCTAAGCCGCGGGAGCCTCACCTACGCGGCCAGCGCGGGAGCCCACCGGATCGCCTTCCAGGGGCGGCTCGCCAAAGGCAGGCATCTACCGCTCGGCGCCTACTCGGTGCGCGTTCAAGCGACCAACACCACCACGGGCAAGCGCTCCGCCGTCGAGGCGCTGTCCTTCACGATCGTGCGTTGAGCTGAGACTCGGCCACTGAGGGCCCGATCTGGACGGCCTTCGTTGGAGTCCACGGCGGTCTCTGCGAACTAAAGCTGCAATCAGCCCGATCCGACACTTTCGTGTGCGTGCCATTCATTGGAACAAGGCACAGCGGGTCGCGAGCCCGGGGGTCGCTGCGGCGGCGCCGGCCGGGCGCTCCGTGGTTGCCGTAGCACGGCAACCGATCCTGGACCGAGATGGGGGCCTTCTCGGCTATGAGTTGCTGTTTCGGCAACCCAACAGCGAGAGCGCAGGAGTTCTCGACGACCGAGCGGCGACCTCGACGGTTATTCTCGATGGGCTCTTCGACGTCGGGCTGCTCGATCTCGTTGGCGAGAACGTTGCCTATGTGAACGTCTCGCGTGACTTTCTGCTGAGCGTGCGTCCGCCGCCGCTACCGGCCACGCGCGTCGTACTCGAGGTGCTCGAGGATCAAGTCGTTGACGACGCGCTGCTCGGGGTGCTGGACGAACTTGTCGCGGACGGCTTCACAATCGCACTCGATGACTTCCGGCTCACCCCTGCCACAGAACGGCTCATCAGCTACGCGAGCATCATCAAGGTCGACGTCCTCGAGTACAGCGACCGGGCCCTCGAGGATCTCGTATCGCATCTAAGAGCCAACTATCCCGGCCTGACCCTGCTCGCCGAGAAGGTCGAGACCCGTGCAGAGTGGGTGCGCTGCCGCGTGCTCGGCTTTGACGCCTTCCAGGGCTACTACTTCGCGCGACCTTCAAGCTTGCAGCGGTCGCGCTTGCCTACGCAGGGTCTCGCCTCGCTGAGCACGATGGTCGAGCTCAGCGCGACCGAGGACTTTGACGAGCTCCACCGCATCATCACACGCGACGTCGGTCTGAGTATGCGCCTGCTGCGATACGCCAACTCGGCATACGTCTCGCTGCCTCGCCGCGTCGGGTCCGTGCAAGAAGGGCTCGCCTGGCTCGGCGCGGTGACCGTACGCCGCTTCGCCATGATGGTCGCTCTTGCAAACGCTCACGACGCCCCCCACGAGCTGCTCATAACCGCGCTAGTACGGGCCCGCATGTGCCAACAGCTTTCCGGTGAGGGAGACGGCGCAGCCGGCGAGTCGTACTTCACCGTCGGTCTGTTCTCCGTCGCAGACGCGCTCGCTGATACGCCAATGCAGCTCGTGATCGAGCAGCTGCCATTCCGCTATGACATCGTCGACGCCTTGCTTTACGGCAGCGGCAAGCTCGGTGACCTTCTCACCGGAGTCATCGCCTACCAGCGCGGCGACTTCAACGCCGCCAGCGAGCTGATCGCTTGCCAGCCCGATGTCGAGCGGGTCTACCGCGAGGCGATCACCTGGGCTGACAACAGCCTCGCCGAGCTCGCGTAGGGTGATAGCCGCTCCATCGCCAGTCAGATCCACGGCCGCTAGGGGGCCGTAGGCCAAGCGAGGCAAGGACGCAGACGGCGTGGCGTGATACGCACGGAGCCGGCGAGGACGCAGCCTCGCGCCGGCATACGGCCCGCTAGTTATCGCAGCCGAGGCGGTCCCACATATACAGCTGTATGCACTCGTTAGCCAGCTCGATTGCCCGCTCGCGAGACAGGCGCGGTAGCACTGTGTCGAGCGCTTGATCCTCGGCAACGCCCGCCTGGAATGCTTCCTCGCCACGGAAGCCAGCCGCGATCTTTAGCGCCTCGCGCCGGTTCTCACCAAGACTGGGGAACACGCCCACGAGGAAGTCGGTGTTGGGAATCGGCTGCCCCACCTCGAGCGAGGCGTGCCAGGCGGCGAGCAGGTGCAGATCGTCCTCGTCCAGGTCGGCAATTGCCTTGGCGTAGTGGACTGAGAGTTCCTGGTCAGGGATGTCGTCTACCCACGCGCGGACCACCTCGCCCACAAGCTGGCGGCGCGCCTCGCGGCCGACCGACTCGGCAATGACGCGGATCGCATCTTGCGGCTCGATGAAACAGAGTGGCATCGCGACTCTCCCGTGGAGTTAGGAACAAAGACAGCAAGGACTGTAGGCGGCCGTGTGGACGGTATTTCTCAGGCGTTCGCCGACCGCGCCTTGCGTTCCCCAGCTTGGGCGTGGCGTGCGTGCAGCGCTCAGATGCCCAGCGCGTCGCCGGCGCGCTCATACGCGTCACCGTCGTGAGTCTCGGGCGGGCACCCCATGCTCGCCCGAGGCGGTGAGAGCCAGTTCGCAAGCGCCTCCTCGAGTGCCTCGATCGGTATCGATACCGCCTCGGCCAGCGCGGCCGCGCGACGCTCGAGCAGGAGCGGGTCACCGATGCCAAACAAGCGCTTGGCCGCAAGCGTCGTCGGGTCATCGGCGGAAAGCCCAGCCGCGCCCGCCAGGTGCAGTGAGTCTGGGGCCAGCTCGTAGAGTCCCATGCGCCCAAGCGTGACCAGGAGGTCATAGCGGGCCATGCGCGTCAGCCCCGGCAGCGAGAGCCGCTCGAAAACACGCGCGAAGCGTCGCTGCGGACTCCACGCGGGATCTCCCGTGAACGCGATCATCTGACTTCCCTGCACGCCAGGCGACGGCGTACCTGCAGTGCCGCCGCGCTGCACCCATTGGTAGTAGGCGCTGACGGTTGCGCTACCGCGCAAGGGGTCGTGTGAGGTGCGCGGTCCGAGCGGGATGCCCTGCAGATCTGGCAGCTCTCCGGGCCCGCTCGTGAGGGCGAGCCGGATGCCCGCGAAGGGGTCCTCGGACTCCAGCGGCCCCAGATAGGCGATCAGGAAGCACGTCCACGTCGCGCGCTCTAGATCGTCCACTGCGAGCGTCTGCGCCTCGCCGTACAACCCCGGGGGCTCAGCGCTGGCGAGCGCGAGCAGACGCCCACTCGAGAAGGCGAGCTCCTCTGCCAAGCGGTGCGCGTCAGCTGAGGCTCGCAGCCCTGGCACGAGCTCTGAACGGTAGCCGTCATCCTCGGCGCGGCCCTCGCGGTGGATGCGCAGAGGACCACTGTGCCCGTGCCGGCGCTGTGGACTGCTGGCAGCAGCACGCGCCGGTCGGGGGGACTTGGCACGGGCTGAGGAGGCTTGGCTGGGGCTGGGTGTACGACCTGGCAGCGTCCTGCTGCAGATCGGGCAGCGCTCTACGAAGCGATTGTGACGGCAGAAGGTCGGCATGTTGCCGGTGGGATATATCTGTTTGCGCGCGCCCGTGCTGCACCCGCACGCCGCTCCTTGGCCAAGTCGTACAGGTAGTCGTCGTAGTCCACCTGGATCGTGTGGCGCTTGGAGGCCACATATCGCTCGCGCATGGCCGCCTGGTCGGCATCGATGTCTGCTCGCATAGCAGCCGTCGGGGGAAGCGCATAGTCGCCCACGAGGTAGTCGCCCACCCACGCTCCCTGAGCCTCTGCCAGCGGCATGATTGCCCCCAGGGGCTGCAGCAGACCGATGAAGAACACGTTGGGGATCTCGGGGTGGAACACCCGCCGGAACAGCTCGATGTGATTGTCCGGCGCGGAGATGAAATCCTCGGCAAAGAACGGGAACGTGATCTTGTAACCGGTGCAGTACACCACCATGTCCGCCTCGACCTCGCTACCGTCCGTGAAGCGCACGTGCGCGCCTGCGAAGCGATCGATGTTCGGCTTCGGCGTGATTGTGCCGTGCTGAATGCGGTCGAGGATGCGCCCGGAGACCGTCGGATGCGCATCCCCCATGCGGTGGTCGGGCTTGGGCAGGCCGTAGCGCTCTGGTGGCCCTGCATAGCTGCTGACCAGTTGCTGGGTGATCCGCTGGCGGATCTTGAACGGGATACGCGGATCGTTGCGTATCTGATCCACCGGTTTGCCGAAGATGTACTTGGGGACGATCCACACCCCCCGGCGCGCCGCCAGGTAGGTGTGCTCAGCGACGTAAGAGCTCTCGACCGCGATGTCCATCGCCGAGTTACCCATCCCCAGCACGACCACGCGCTTGCCGGCGAAGATCGAGTTGTCGATGTAGGAGTGCGCGTGCATCTGCGTGCCCGTGAACGTGTCCGCTCCCGGGAAGGTGGGTTCGGGCCAGCGGGTGTTCCAATGGTGGCCATTGGCGACCACGAGGGCGTCATAGCGGCGGGTCTCGCCGGTGTCTAGCTCAACCGTCCACACCCCCTGCTCGTCGCACGCAGCGTGCTGTACGCCTGTCTCGAAGGTGATCAGCTCGCGCAGGCCAAAATGGTCCACGTATGCCTCAAAGTAGGCCGCGATCTGCGTGTGGTGGGGAAAGTCCGGGTAGGAAGCCGGCATTGGAAAGTCCGAGTACTCCATGCGCGGACGCGAGGTGTTGATGAACAGGTCACGGTAGGCAGCGGACATGCCGTTGGCGTTTTCGAACACCCAGTTGCCGCCAACGCGGTCGGACTTCTCAAAGCAGTCGAACGGAATCCCGCGCTCGTGCAGCGCCTTCACCGCGGTGATGCCCGAGGAGCCTGCGCCGATCACACATACGCGCGCAAGCTCCCGCCGCGCCGAGCCAACGGAAGCGTGATGTCCGTTTGCTTGCGACTCGTTCACTGTTCTCAACTCTAGTTGTCCGAGGCACCGATGCCAGGCCCGACATGCTGGGGCGGTCCCTCCGGACCGCGATCCGCATCGGCTTGGCCTGCCAGGCCGCCGTCTTCAGGGGCGAAAGCAGCCGCGCCACGCGCGACCCCGCGGCGCCCCGCCAGGTAACGGTCGACCATCCGCGCGCATTGGCGCCCCTCGTTGATCGCCCACACGATTAGCGACTGCCCACGACGTGCGTCGCCGGCGGCAAACACGCCATCGACGGAGGTCGTGTAGGGCTTGACCGATCTGACGTTGCCGCGATCTTCGCGCTCGACCCCGAGTTGGTCGAGTAGCGCCTGTTCTGGCCCCAGAAAGCCCATCGCCAGCAGCACCAGCTGCGCTGGCAGTTCGCGCTCGGTTCCGGGGAGGGGCTTGAACGGCGGCTTCGGTTCAGCCTGCGCGATGCGCACACCGGAGATGGCGCCGCTGCCGCCGTCGCGGAAGGTTGTGGTGGCAGCCGAGAAATCCTGCTCGCCCAAGCCCAGCTTGCGCGCCTCCTCCATCGCGTAGCTGAGGCGATACTTCAGCGGCCACTGCGGCCACGGAGTGAGCTCATCGTGCCGATGCGCCGGCGGCTCGGACAGGAGCTCGAGCTGGACAATCGAGCGAGCACCCTCGCGCAACGCATTGCCCACGCAGTCCGCACCTGTGTCGCCGCCGCCGATCACCACCACGTCCTTGCCTGCCGCGGTGATCACCTGCTCCACTGCTGGCTGGGCGACAGTCGGTTGCGGGCCGTGCTCGCGCGCAACCCAGCGGTTGCGCTGGTATAGGTACTCCATTGCGAAGTGCACCCCCGTGAGCTCCCTGCCGGGGACGGGTAGATCGCGTGGCACCCGCGAGCCCGTTGCCAGGACCACTGCGTCGAAGCTCTCGCTCAGTTCCCCTGCGGTGATGTCGCTGCCGACATCCACCCCACAGCGAATCTCGATGCCCTCGGCGATCAGCTGCTCCACACGCCGTTGCACCACTGCCTTCTCGATCTTGAAGTCGGGCACACCGAAGCGCACCAAGCCGCCGATTGACTCATCTCGCTCGAACAACGTCACGCGATGGCCAGCCCGGCGCAGCTGCTGAGCGGCGGCCATGCCCGCCGGCCCGGAGCCGACCACAGCAACCGACTGGCCCGTTTCGCGATCGCGACGCGGCGGCTGCGGAACAATCCAGCCCTCATCCCACGCGCGATTGACGATCGAGTTCTCGATCTGTTTGATCGTGACCGCATCACCCTCGCGGATCTCGAGCACACATGCCGCCTCGCACGGAGCAGGACACAGGCGTCCCGTGAACTCGGGGAAGTTGTTCGTCGCGTGCAGTTGCGCAATCGCATCCTGGAAGCGGTCGTGGTAGACGAGGTCGTTCCAGTCGGGGATCAGGTTGCCCAGCGGACAGCCGTTGTGGCAGAACGGCACCCCGCAATCCATGCAGCGCGCACCCTGCTCGCGCAGCTCCTCGACGGGACGCGGGAGCAGGAACTCCTGGAAGTCGTGGGCCCGCTCGAGCGGATCGCGCTGGCGCACGCCGTGGCGCTCGATCTGTAGGAAGCTCCCCAACTTTCCCATCAGCTACCGGTCTCCCCCACTGCGTCCAGCGGCCGCGAAGACTGCGGGAGACCGTTTTCGGCTGCCCTGGCCGCCAATGCCTCAACCTCAGCCAGCTCGCGCAGCACGCGCTTGTAATCGTGCGGCATCACCTTCACGAACGCGCCATTGTCGAGCAGTTCGCCCCACTGCTCGAGCACGCGCGCGGCCACCGGCGAGTCGGTGCGCCGCTGGTGCTCTTCGATCATCGCCCGCAACTCGAGCGCGTCTGCCTCGGAGGGCGCTTCGAAACCGACCATGCCCATGTTGCAGCGCGTGTTGAAGGTGCCATCCTCGTCTAGCACGTAGGCCACGCCGCCGCTCATGCCAGCCGCGAAGTTACGGCCGGTCGGCCCAAGCACGACCACCCGTCCGCCGGTCATGTACTCGCAGCCATGATCGCCGATGCCCTCCACCACGGCCGATGCGCCGGAGTTGCGTACCGCGAAACGCTCACCAGCCAGCCCCCGGAAGAAAGCGCGGCCGGAGGTGGCGCCGTAGAGCACCGTATTGCCCACGATCACGTTCTCCTCGGCCTTGAAGTGCTCGCCCATGCCCTCGTGCGGCCGGATCGCGAAGACGCCGCCGGAGAGACCCTTGCCGGCGTAGTCCTGAGCGTCGCCGTGCAGCGTGAACGTCACGCCGGGGGCCAGCCAGCCAGCGAAGCTCTGCCCCGCCGAACCCTCGAAGTCGACCACGATCGAGTCCTCCTCACGCAGGCCATCCGCGCCAAACTCGCGGGCGATGTGGCTGGAGAGGATGCCGCCCACGCAGCGGTTGCGGTTGCGGATCGGCAGCTCGAGCTTGACGCGCCCGCCGGTGACCGAGGGACCGCTGCGCTCCGTCAGCGCCGCCTTCGAACGCTCGATCAGCTCCCAGTCCAACGCGTCGTCGAGTACCTGCGGCGGTGAGGTCACCCGGCGCCGCGGCGCTGGGTGGGCGGGGTCGTCATCCAGCTCGATGTGTGTCAGCAGGTGGGTGAGGTCGACGCCGCGCGCCTTCCAGTGCTCGATCGCCTCTCCCGCGCCCAGCAAGTCGACGCGGCCAGTCGCTTCGTCAAGCGAGCGCAGGCCCAATGAGGCGAGGATCTCCCGCACTTCCTCGGCGACGAAGAAGAAGAAATTGACGACATGCTCAGGCGTACCCTTGAAGCGCTTGCGTAGCTCTGGATCCTGCGTGGCGATACCCACCGGGCACGTGTTCAGGTGACAGGCGCGCATCATGATGCAGCCGGTGGCAATCAGCGGGGCCGTCGAGAAGCCCATCTCATCGGCGCCCAGCATCGCCGCGATCACCACGTCGCGGCCCGTCTTCAGCTGGCCATCGGTCTGCACGATGATGCGCGAACGCAGGTCGTTCAGCAGCAGCGTCTGCTGGGTCTCCGCCAAGCCGATCTCCCACGGAATTCCCGCCGCCTGGATCGATGACAGCGGCGAGGCGCCGGTGCCGCCGTCGTGACCGGCGATCAGCACGCGGTCGGCGTTGGCCTTGGAGACGCCCGCTGCAACAGTGCCCACACCAACCTCGGAAACGAGCTTGACCGACACCTGCGCCTGCGGGTTGGCACAGCGCAGGTCGTAGATCAGCTGCTTGAGGTCCTCGATTGAGTAGATGTCGTGGTGGGGTGGCGGCGAGATCAAGCCTACGCCAGGGGTCGTGTGGCGAATCGAGCCGATGTAGGCGTCGACCTTGTGCCCCGGCAGCTGCCCACCCTCGCCGGGCTTGGCGCCCTGGGCCATCTTGATCTGCAGCTCGTCGGCGTTGACGAGGTAGTGGATCGTCACGCCGAAGCGCCCCGAGGCGACCTGCTTGATCGCCGAGCGGCGCCGGTCGCCGTTCGCGTCCGGCTTGAAGCGCACGGGGTCCTCGCCGCCCTCGCCCGTGTTCGAGCGCCCACCCAGCCGGTTCATCGCGATCGCCAGCGTCTCGTGCGCCTCGCGGGAAATCGACCCGAGGCTCATCGCACCGGTGCAGAAGCGTTTGACGATCTCGCTCGCCGCCTCGACCTGCTCGAGCGGGATCGCAGCGTTCGCGGCGCCCTCGCCGCCGATCCGCAGAAGGCCACGCAGCGTCGCCTTGCGGGCTGCGTCCTCGTTGACCGCCTGGGCGTATTGCTTGTAGGTCGAGAATGCTGGGCTCTCCCGCACCGCCTCATAAGCCTCGCGATTCCCCTTCAAAGCGGCCCCAACGTCGCCGTTGGCGGCGCGCACCGCCTGCTGCACGAGCGCGATCGTCTCCGGGTTCCACATGTGGTGCTCGCCGTCACGCCGCCACGCGTACACACCACCCACGGGTAGCAGCGAGTCCGCCGGCGCCGGATAGGCGCGCGCGTGGCGCTCGAGCGCCTCCGACGCGAGCACGTCGATGCCGATCCCGCCGATGCGCGAGGCGGTGTATGTGAAGTGCGTGTCGATCAACGCCTTCTCCAGGCCAACAGCCTCGAAGATCTGCGCAGCGCGATAGGACTGGATCGTCGAGATGCCCATCTTGGAGATCGTCTTCAGCAACCCTTTGCCGATCGCTTTGACCACGTTCTGGGCCGCCGCCTCCACACCGATCGACACCGCTGTGCCGTCCGGCGCCGTGCGCGCGATACGCCCTTCGAGCACCAGCGTGTCGAGCGTCTCCAGCAGCAGGTAGGGGTTGATCGCGCTGGCGCCGTAGCCGATCAGCGTGGCGAAGTGGTGCACCTCGCGCGGCTCACCCGACTCGACGATGATGCCCGCACGCAGGCGCGTGCCCTCCAGCACCAGGTGGTGGTGCACGGCAGCAACCGCAAGCAGCGACGGGATCGGCGCTCGGCGCGGTCCGAGCTGGCGGTCGGAGAGGATGATGATGTTGACGTCTTCAGCGATCGCCTCGCGTGCCTGGCGGCAGATGCGCTCGATCGCGGCACTCATGCCGTCCGGCCCCTCGGCAGTCGGCCAGGTGATGTCAATCGTGCGCGCCGCATACACGTCGTGGTCGACGTGGCGCAGCGTCTCCAGCTCTCGGTTGAGCAGGATCGGCTGGTCGAGCAGCAGCTTGTGCGCGTGCTCAGGGGTCTCCTCGAAGAGGTTGCGCTCGTTACCCAGGCTGGTGGCGAGGCTCATCACGATTTCCTCGCGGATCGGGTCGATCGGCGGGTTGGTCACCTGCGCAAACAGCTGCTTGAAGTAGGAGAACAGCGGCGGCGCCTGGTCGGAGAGCACTGCCAGAGAGATGTCGTTGCCCATCGAGCCGATCGGCTCGGCGCCGTCGATCGCCATCGGCGCCAACAGCACCCGCAGGTCCTCCTGGGAGTAGCCGAAGGCGCGCTGGCGCAGGTGCAGCGGCTGATTTGACAGCGTCACCTGTTCGGAGGGCGGCAGCTCGGCGAACGGAACGGCATTGCGCGCGAACCACTCGCCGTATGGCTTGCGTGTGGCCACCTCGCGCTTGACCTCCTCGTCCTCCACGATCCGTCCGCGCTCGAGGTCGACCAGGAACAGCTTGCCCGGCTGCAGGCGCCCCAGGCGCCTGATCTGCTCCGGCGGGACGTCCAGCAGACCGGACTCCGAGCCGAGCACCACGTAGCCGTCGGTCGTCTCCACCCAGCGACCCGGACGCAGGCCGTTGCGGTCGAGCGTCGCGCCGACCACGCGCCCATCGGTGAACGCCACCGACGCAGGCCCATCCCATGGCTCCATTAGACATGAGTGGTAGGCGTAGAAGCCCTTCAGGTAGTCCGGCAGGTCATCGCGGTTGCGATATGCCTCGGGAATCATCATCATCGCCGCGTGCGTCAGCGAGCGCCCAGCGAGCATCAACAGCTCGAGCACGTTGTCGAACGTGGCCGAGTCTGAGTTGCCGGCCGTCACGACCGGCAGAATCTTCTCCAGGTCATCGCCGAACAGCTCGCTGCGCAGCTCCGACTCGCGGGCGCGCATCCAGTTGACGTTGCCCATCACCGTGTTGATCTCGCCGTTGTGGCAGATCACGCGGTATGGGTGCGCGAGCTCCCAACTCGGGAACGTGTTCGTGGAGAAGCGCGAGTGCACGAGCGCCAGCGCGCTCTTGCAGCGCTCATCGCTCAGATCCTTGTAGAACCGGCCCAGCTGGTTGCTGATCAGCATGCCCTTGTAGTTGATCGTGCGCGAGGAGCTCGATGTGACGTACAGACCGGGGTCCTCAGCCGTCAGGTCGCTGATCCGACGAATCACGTACAGCTTGCGCTCGAACGCGTCCTGGCGCATGCCCTCGGGGTCGTCGCCGGCTTGTGCCGCCGCGGCGCCGACGAACAGTTGGCGGATCACCGGCCGACACGCAGCCGCGACCTCCCCCGTCTGTGACTCGTCGATCGGCACGTCGCGCCAGCCGAGCAGCCGCTGACCCTCGTCCTTGACGATCCGCTCGAGCAGCGCCTCCAGGCGCCCACGAGCGCCATCGTCGGTCGGTAGGAAGCACATCAGCACGCCGTAGTCGCCGGCCGGCGGCAGCTCGAAGTCGACCACCGCACGCAGAAGCTCGTCCGGCAACTGCATCAGGATTCCCGCACCGTCGCCCGTGCACGGGTCAGCGCCCGTGGCACCACGGTGCTCCAGGTTCTCAAGCGCAGTCAGCGCCCGCGCCACCACCTCGTGTGTCGGCTGGTTGTCCAGGCGCGCGACCATGCCCACGCCACACGCATCATGCTCGAAGCGGGGGTCGTAGAGACCGACGGCCTTTGGCGGCTGCTTGTTGTGCGAATTCATGGAAGTGCTCCCTTGGGGCGGTGCATCCCGCGCAGGTGGTGGGCAGACCACTCTTACGGGAATGCCCACCATGGCGCAGGCAGGCGGGCACCTGAGGCGGAGCCCAAAAGCGTAGCAGCGCTGGGAAGCCCTGAGCCAATCCACTGCGCTAATTCTTCATGGTCTCCTGTTCGCTCCACGAGCACAGACTGCCTCTGCCCGGGCACGTCAGGCACAGGCCACGGTGAGGGTTCGCGCTGACGGCAAAACCCCGCCGGCGAGCACTCGCCACATGCTCGATCAGGCGCCGCTGCAGCGCGTCACGCTCGCCGGCCTGGAAGCTCGCAACGACTGCCTCGCCCGGGCGCTCGAGAAACCAATGGATCACATCCACCCTGGGCGCCCCGTCGCGTAGCACCGCAAGCGCATAAAGCAGACGCTGGACACCGTAGTCACGAGCCACCAGCGGCTCTAGATCGACCGTCAGCGCGACCCTGTCGCTCTTGTAATCCAACACAACTGCCCCGCCATCGCTCTCCTGCGCGAGCAGATCGATCACGCCGCTGATCAGCGGCTCTCCGGGGGACAGCGAAAACGCAAACGGATGCTCGCGCCGAACCGCTCGAGCGCCCGCAACACGGAGCGCCGGATGCGCCCGCATCGCCGTGTCCAGCAACGCGACGATCTCATCCCGCTCGTTCGCGCTCGTGCGCAGGCCCAGCTCTCGCGCCAGCGCCCCTACCTGCTGTGACGACGGCGGGCTCGGTCGCGAGAAGTCGATCGACTCCATCAGCCGATGGATGAGCGTACCCCGCGCACGTGCCTCCAAGCCGCCCTGCCCCGCTTCCGATCGCACCGCCCGGCGATCCTCGCTGAAGCCGAGCACCCGTTCCAGGTAGTAGCGGTAGCCGCAGCGCTCCAACTCGCTCAGCGACGTGTAGCTGAGCGACGTCAGAGCTGGCTCTCCTGCGGAGGCCGGGGCGGCAGTCACAACCGAGGCGGGCGTCGGGGCGGTACTCGACGCCGGAACTGGCGGGGAAGCCGGGGCCGAGTCCGAAGCCGGAACTGAGGCGTAAGCGGGGGCCACAGGTATAGAGGGAGCATCTCCAACGAGAAATGAGAGTTGCTCCCCCGGGGCAAGCTCCCCAGGAACGGGCTCCTCCGCATCCGGCTCGCTCGCGATCGGCCGCTCACTCGACATCTGTGTCCCCGCGAGCGCCAGCTCGCCGGACACCGACGGCTCGGACACCAACGGCTCTCCCGGGCTGTGCACGAAGCTCTCAGGCCGCAGCACCGTTCCCACGGTTGCTGGGGTGCTCAGCCGCAGGCGTACGTTCACCGTGCCCGTCGCGCCCGCGATCGGTAGATCGTGGACCGCCGACTCGCCCGCCTGTGCCAGCGCCGGCAAATCAGCGGCCAGCGCCGGCCCAAGCCATGAGATCGCGGTGGGAGCCTGACGCGAGACGGGCCAACGCTCGAAGTCAACCGC
>DATBYJ010000217.1:0-12382 GCA_036513795.1 Solirubrobacteraceae bacterium
GCCGGCGGCTCGCTCGACCGCCTGGGCGTACTGGGCCCAGGTTAGGCTGACACCCCCGCCGGGCGTGCGCAGCGCGACGCGATCGGGCACACGTGCGGCCGATGCCTGGAAGGCGGCCACGATTGTCTGCGGCGCTTGGGACTGCTCGCTGTTGGCAGTGCTTGATGGCTGAGTCGATGTGATCGTCATGCGCGCATCCTCACCACCCCACGCCCCGTTCGCATCTTTGAGGCTCAATGATCTTTCGCTTCCGCCAGCAACGGACCGAGCTGGTGGCGGGAGGTGATCTGTAGCTTGCGAAAGATGCTGCGCAGATGCGCCTCGACCGTCGGACGGGTCACAAACAGGGCCTTTGCGACCTGCGGGTTGGAGTTTCCGGCGGCGACCAGCTCCGCGATACGACGCTCGCTGGTTGTCAGGCTCTCCAGCCCGTTCAGTACCAGCGAGCGCGGTCGTGCACCGCAGGCGCCGAGCTCGTCTCTCGCATCATCCGCAAGCGGCCGCGCGCCGCAGCGGTGCGCGAGATCGAGCGCCCGACGCAGCGGTTCACGTGCCTGCGAGCGGCGCCGTGTGCGCCTCAGATGCGAGCCGAGCGCTAGCAGACAACGCGCCAACTCCAAGCGAAATGGGCCTCCTTCTAGCAGCGCCACCGCCTCGGTCAACGGCTCCTCCGCGCCAGTCGCCAGCCCCAGGACCCGCAGGTGCGGTGCGATCGTGCTCGGCGCCCCCCAGCGCCTGGCAACCTCCAGCCCATCGCGCGCCACCTGCGCTGCGCGCTCGTGATCTCCTGCCGCCAGGAATGTAGCCGCAGCAACGTCCAGCAGCCGTATACCCCCATGTCTGCGTGCCGCAAGTCGTTCGATGAGCGCCTCCGCATCAGCAACCGCCTCCGCGTAGCGGCCCTGCGCGCAACGCAACTCCATCCGCGCGATATGGAACGTGCCAACCGGCCCAATTGGGCCGTCTGGCGCTCGCTCCTCCAGCGCCTGCTGAGCCTCATCGACACGGCCCATCCAGACCAGCGGGGTGATGAGCGCTGCGAGCATCGAGGGCTGCCCCCAGGAGTGCACGAACACCGTGTCATACGAAAGACCCTCGCGCGCCACCTGCTCTGCCTCTCGCAGCTGTCCAAGAAACGCCAAGATCCGCGCCCGCGCGTTCAGATATCCGCCCAGGAGAGGCACGTCTCCGCGGCGGCGCTCACGTGGTAGCCACTCGTCCAAGATCGCAATCGCTTGCTCCACGCGTTCGGCGTGGAACACAGCCAGCACGAGCTGGATGCGCGTGAGGCTACCCGGAGTTAGCTCATCGAGCGCGTCCTCGCGCGCGAGTAGCGGTTCGACGCTGGCCGCGAACGTGTCCGCGTCCACGCTCACCGTCCAGTAACGCGCGCACGCTACCCCTACGAGCAGCGCCCGCTCGGCCGCGGTTGAGCCAGTCAACCCGGCGGCTGCGCGCTCTATCCGCTCGATCCCCTGCTCGGCCAGCGTATCGCCGGAGAACACGACTGCGACATAGTCAGCCTCTAGGCGCAACCGTGCTTCGCGCACCTCCATCTCGGGCCCATCGAGCTCCGCGATCGCCGCGTCGAGTACGGCGGTGCCTTCCTCCGAGCGGTCCCGTTCCACCAACGTCCACGCGCGTTCGCGTGCAAGCGCCTCACGTTCACCCGGAGCGCAGCACGCCTGCGCCTGCGCGAAATACTCGACCGCCCGGGTGCTCTGCCCAAGCCTGCGGTGCGCCCGTCCTAGCTGCGCCACGATCTGCCCACGGCTGTCGTCCGCCGGCTCCGCGAGAGCCCGCTCCAGCAGCGCCACCGCGGCGTCCGGCGCTCCCCGGTCGAGCGCACGGGTGGCCGCCGCGCAAAGACGCTCGACCGCCCACGGATCACCAGCTGGATCGGCCCGCAGAAGATGGACCATCGCCTCGTCAGCACGAGCGGGATCGGCATCCAACAACACAGCCGCCCGGCGGTGAGCGCTGGCCCGCCGCGCCGCTGAGAGATCCGCCTCGACCGCGGCACCCAACAGCGGGTGGGCGAAGCGCAGCGGCAGCTCGTCGGCCAAGAGACCGGCGATACTCAGCTCCTCCGCGGCGGCCCGTGTCTCCTGTTCCCCGAGTCCTGCGAGCGCGGCGGCGTGGCGCAACTCACCTACGCCCAGCACAGCAACCGCACCGGCAAGTTCGCGTGCGCCCTCACTGAGGCGAGCCAGACGCGCAACGATACGATCACCCAAGCGCTGTGCCCCGAGCGTCTGTAGACGCTCAACCGACTCCCTCGTAGGGCTCAAAGCATCCTCGCGGGCAGCCCGCAGCAACTCCCGAACGAGCAGCGGGTTGCCGGCCGTCGCCTCATGGCAACGGGTCGTGAACTCGCTGTCGGCATCGCCAAGCTCGCCGACTGCCAACTCGCTCACCGCTCGTGCGCTCAACACTGCCGGCCGCAGCAAACCGTCACCTACGAGCGCCCGTAGTTCCGCGAGCGCGTCATCCGAAGCGGAGGGCTCGCCACTGCGCTGGGCCATCAGCAGCAATAGCGGAACGTCCTCGATTCGCCTCGCCAGGTGCGCAAGCCAACGAAGCGACGCACCGTCCACCCACTGCAAATCGTCAACTATCAACACCAGTGGCGAGTGCCGCGCCAGCGAACAGGCCAGCGACACCAGCGCGTGACGCACTAGGAACGCGCGATCGGTCTCGCTCGCCACGCTTCTGCCCCGTAGAGCGAGACCGAAGACGTCTGCTGCGGGCGCTGACGGACCGAAGAACAACCGCTCGCGATCGGCCGTCGCGAGCGAGTGGACCTCGCCTTCAAGCAACTGACGCACCACCCCGTAGCCGAAGTCCCGCTCTAGCAGTGCGCCGGACGCTCGCAGTACGTTCACGCCCAGCTCACCCGCTGAGCACCGTGCCTCGTGCAGCAGGGCGGTCTTACCGATCCCAGCCTCGCCCACAACCAGCAGCACCCCACCAGCACCACCAGCAACAGCGACACACGCCTCGCCAATCGCTGACCGCTCATCCTCGCGCTCGAGCAAGCCACCCATGACCATGCTGATTCTAAAGCCCAGCGGGGGTCGCCAGATCGGGCGGACGGTGCGAGTGCGCCACATGGTCGAGCGGGCCGCGATTACTTTCGCGCCGCCGAGCTGTCATAGGCTCGAGGGGAATCTGAAAACACACAAGGAGGCAGTCGTGGGAAAAGTGGTTGTGAGCGAGTTCATCACGCTGGACGGCGTGATCGAGGCACCTGGCGGCGGTGAGGGCTTCGAGCATGAGGGCTGGTCGTTCCGCTTCAACCGTGGCGAGGATGGCGACAAGTTCAAGTTCGACGAGCTGATGGCCGCCGACGCGCAGCTGCTGGGCAGCGTCACCTACGCGGGCTTTGCCAGAGCATGGCCGTCGATGGAGGCAGGCGAGTTCGGCGTGAAGATGAACGCCATGCCCAAGTACGTCGTCTCGCGCACACTCACGGCCGAGCAAGCCGACTGGAACAACTCGACGGTGATCGGGCAGGACCTCGCGAGCGAGGTCGCTCAGCTCAAGCAACAGCTCGCGGGCGACATCCTCGTCGCGGGCAGCGCCAAGCTCGTGCAGAGCCTGGCCGCCCACGAGCTCGTCGATGAGTACCGGCTGATGCTGTTCCCGATCGTGCTCGGCTCGGGCAAGCGCCTGTTTGCAGATGACGCCGCACCGGCCACACTGCGCCTCCTCGACTGCACGCCGGTCGGACCCGACGGCGTGCTGATCCTCACCTACAAGCCGGCGGATGCTGCCGGTGGACCTTCGCCGGTTGGCGCTGTTTAGGCGATAGGCTCGCGGGCAACCGTACAGGCGATGAGACGCGAAGCGAGGATGCGATGATCACGAAGCTGCTGTTCCTGCCATTTAGCATCGGTGCTGGCATCCTCGGCGGGCTGGTCAGCAGAAAGGCGTTTGCGCTCACGTGGGGGGCAATCGACGATCGTCAGCCGCCAACGCCGCACGATCAGCGAGCGAGCATCGGCAAGCTCGCCCTTGCACTTGCGCTTGAGGGTGCAGTGTTCCGCCTCGCCAAGGGGCTCATTGATCACGGCTCGCGGGAGAGCTTCGCGCGCCTCACCGGCCGCTGGCCCGGCGGCGAGCACGAGACTGGCAGTCATAGCTCGCGCTCATAGAAATAGTTGACCGGGCCGTCGGGGCTACCTTCGCGATTGCTGAACCCGAGGCTCTCGTACAGCGCCCGGGCAGCCACGTCGCTGTCGCTGGTGCCGAGGTCGATCCGATCGGCGCCACGATCGCGGGCGGTGCTCATCGCGGCTTCCAGCAACGCCTTGCCCAGTCCCTGGCGGCGTCGTCGCGGAACTACATATAGCTCGGCCAGATAGCACTCCAGCGCCCGGGTCCAAATCCCCGGGCGAAAGCGCAGCACCGCGAGCCCGTCCGGGCCTGGGCCGGCGAGCAGCACGAGCGTCTGGCCTTCGTCGAGCAGTTCCTGGATCCGCAGAGCGAGTTGCAGTGGGCTGGGAGTCGGCTCGTCGAACTCGACGTTGAAGTCGTGTAGCAACCGACCGATCGCATCCGCGTCGCCGCGCTCGCCAAGGCGCACAGAAAGCTCAGCTGGGCTGCTCATCAGCGTCCCTTGCCACCGTCTGTGATGATCGCAGCGACTATGGATGAACGCCTGGAACGTCGTGTGTCAGCCAACGAGGACGCATTCCGCAAGGTCAACGAGGCGATCGAGCGGGGGCTGTGGCAGGGCGAGGAGCACTCGCTCATAGCGTTTCGCTGCGAGTGCGCGAGCCTCGACTGCGCCAGCCTGCTGGACCTCACGCGACATGAATATGAGCGAGTTCGGGCCGGTCCGCGCCGGTTCTTTGTACAACCCGGACATGAGATACCCGAAGTGGAGACAGTCGTGGAGACACACGAGTTCTATGTGGTGGTGGAGAAGCGAGCCGCGGCTGGGGCAGCGGCTGAAGCTACTGACCCTCGCGGCCGGTAGCCGCGTCTGCCTGTTCGCCCAGCTGGAAGCGCATCTGCACCTCGACGCCGCCACTTGAGCGCGTGAGGATCGTCAGGGCATCGCTCACTCGTGCCATCAAGCCGAGACCTAGGCCCAGGCCGCGAATCTCACTGGGTCGCCTGCGCATCCCTATGCCATCGTCTGCGATCACGACCCAAAGCTCCCGCGAGACGACGGCTGCGATCACGTGAACATCGCCGGGGTCACCCTCGTAGGCATATGCGACGCTGTTGGTGACCGCCTCGGAAACTGCGAGCCGGACATCCTCCAGGCGCTCGCCGTGCAATCCGGCCGCGGCCGCTAGCTCGGCGACGGCTTTCCTTGCCCAACCCACTGAGGCGGGGTCGGCGAGGCGCGACTCGCTCAGGTAGAGCGGCTCCTGGCCAGCGACCACATCGACTTGGTCCGCCACAGTCGGGCTCGACGCGCTCCCGCTAGCTCCTTGCATCACAGCCTCCGTAGCTGACATGGCACATCACGATCGTACCGCCCACTGCCGTCGGTTCCTGGGTGTTGGATCATGGTGCGTACCCACAACACATACCCTGCCGCTGGCGCCTGGGCGCAGGTTACGCTCCACGAGCCCGCTACCGAGAGGATGAAAGATGGCTGATGCCCCCACTTTGTTCGTATGTCACGGTGATGATGGCGGGCCGCGCATACATCCGTGCCGACGCGTACAGGAGGCGCTGCGCGCCGCGAACGTCGACTACGAGAAGGTTGTCGCCGCCCACGGAAACCCGCTGCCATTCCTTCGCAAAGGATCGCGCGAGGATCTACGCGAGGCGACTGGAGATACCAAGCTGCCCGCGCTCAAGCTGACAGATGGCACTGTTCTCACGCACTCTCGTGCCATCTTCAACTGGATCGCTCAGCAGAGCTAAAGCCGCGATGTGCAGCTGGATCGTCCCGGTGGCCGCGCCGCAGACAGCATGAGTTCAGACGGCCCGCTCACCCCGCTCCTGCGCGAATAGCGCAAGCGCGAACCGCCCCGCCGGGTGCTCACGCATGCGCTCGACGAGATCGGCCATCGGCGGCGCGAGCCTCTCAGGCTGTGGCAGCGGCACGCCGTACTCGGGCGGCAGCACAACCGAGGCACACAGCGCCGCGAACGTCAGGTCGGCCGCGGTGAAACGCTCACCGCACAAATATGGGCGACCGTCAGCAAGCAATTGCGCCACGTGGTCAAGCTCCTGCCACACAACCTTCTCGTCATCGATCTCAACGCCTGGCGTGATCTCAAGCACGCGACGGATGACGCGCTCGATTAGCGGCCACCCGCGGCGGACCGCGAAGTCCTCCCAGGCGGGCACGCCGTTGTTGTTGAACTCCAAGGCGAGCTCACGCTGCGGGAACATGTGCACGTACATCAGCCGCCGCCCCTTCGGCCCGAGCTCCATATCGAAGCGCGCGCAGAGGCGATCGACGTCACGTCTAACGTCCGGGTGCGACGGGAACAGCTTCTGATCTGCCGGCATGCGTGCGTCTGCCCACGCGAGGATCTCCTGCGACTCGCCGATCACGCCGTCTGCTGTCACCAGCACGGGAACGGTCTTGCTGCCACCTGCGCGCCGGGCGACGAACCGATGAATGCCCTGCACGTGACGGGCTTCGCGATAGGGAACCCCTGCTCGATCGAGTGCCCACCGTGCCTTCTCGCAGTAGTGGCTGATGGGGATCGTGACCAGCTCGAGCACCCCAGGAAAGCTACATTGCCAGCGTGCTCCTCTACGACTCGCGAGTGTCGGGCAACTGCTACAAGGTGCGAGGTGCGCCTGCTGTTCGCCCACCTGGGCATCGAGTATGACCGCCAGGAGGTCGACGTGGTCGACCGTTTGGGACGCCTGGAGCTACTGGGCGAGCTCAATCCGGGCCTGCGGGTGCCAACGCTCGTGCTCGACGATGGACGCCCGCTGGGTGAGTCAAACGCGATCATTTGGCTGTTTGCGCGAGGCACCCCGTATCTGCCGGAAGACTCGTTCGCGTGTGCGCAGGTGCTGCAGTGGATGTTTTTCGAGCAATACAGCCACGAGCCGAACATCGCCGTGCTGCGCTTCTGGTCCCAATTCGCACGCGTCACGCCTGCGCAGGAGCTGGTCGAGGCGAAGCTGAAGGGCGGATATGCGGCGCTCGATGCGATGGAGCGACACCTATCGGGCCACCGGTTCTTCGTTGCCGAGCGCTACACGATCGCTGATATCGCACTGTATGCGTACACGCATGTGGCAGATGCGGGAGGCTTCGAGTTGCTCGGCTATCCACACATACGCGCGTGGCTTGCCCGCGTAGTGGAGCAGCCCACCCACATCGGCATCGACGCATGATGCCGGACGCGTCTCCAACCCATTGACGCAGGCGGTGGGCTGCGGATAGTTTGAACGGACAGCGCGTGGGAGCGGTCCGGAAGGCTTTGAAGGCCAGCGGTGCTTCGCGTGAATCCGTACTAGAGGGAGAAGAGAATGGGAAATTGGCGCCGAGTGATCGGCTTGGCTGCGCTGTGCGTTGGCGTGCTGGTACCAACGGCAGCAGCGTCGGCAGCACCGCAGTATGTAGCGCTTGGGGACTCCTACTCCTCGGGCGTAGGCACGCGCGTCTTTTATGAAGAATCGGGCGAATGCGATCGCAGCCCCGACGCTTATGGGCCGAAGATCGCAACGGCCAAGGGCTACACGTTGAACTTCGAAGCGTGCAGCGGCGCGAAGACGCCCGAAGTAAACGAAAAACAGCTGAGCAAACTGAGCAGCACGACGAGCCTGGTGACGATCACGATCGGCGGCAACGACGCCGGCTTCAGCAACGTGATCATCAACTGCGCGCTCTACTACTTCACCTGCGGCAGTGCCATCAGCGAAGCAGATGAATTCATCGCCAAAAAACTGCCTGGCCTACTGGAAACGACATACAAAGACATCCGTGCAAAAGCGACCACGGCTCAGGTGATCGTACTCGGGTACCCGAAGCTGTTCACCAAAGAAGGCACCACCTGCAACGTCAACTTCCTGACGTCTGGCAACGAGAAGAAAATGAACGAATCGGCGGAAAAACTCGACGCTGTGATCAAGGCACGAGCCGAAGCGATGAAATTCACGTTCGTCAACCCAACGAGCGCATTTGAATCACATGAGGTCTGCTCGTCCTCGGAATGGCTCAACGGCCAGTCCAACCCACTGTCGGAAAGCTACCACCCGAACGTCAAAGGACAGGAAGAGTTCACCTCGCTGGTCGAGGCAGCAATCTAGAGCTCAGTCATTGCTGCAAGCGTCTGTTTGCGGAGGCTACCGGCATAAGCGGCAGCTGGACTCCACTCGCATCTTCCGGTGCGGGTGGAGTCCACGAGCCGCCTGCGAAAGACGAAAGCACCCGTAAGAACTACCCTGAGCAACAGGGGATTAGGCCCGCAATAGGCCGCATCGAACCATCGTCCAAGGGAGCAGCGTTAGCGCGACCCCAGAGCACCCGCGCCGATCAATAGCGCGATGACCCCTTCCACAGCAGTCCGCCCACGCTTGACAGACGCCGCACAACCGTCGGTCGCTGAGCTGGTCGCAAATGAGCTAGTCGAGTCCGTTTACCAGCCGCTGGTAGACCTCTACTCCGACGAGACGGTTGGCTATGAGGCACTCGCACGGGGGCCCGCGGGAACTCGCCTGGAGCGCCCGATCGACCTGTTTTCGGCGGCCCGCGCCGCGAATCTGCAGGTCGAGTTCGAGCTGGAGTGCCAGCGGGCTGCATTGACAGGCGCGCTGGCCGTGGGCATGGCGCCAGGCCAGTCGCTGTTTGTGAACTTCGAGCCGCGGCTACTCGCGCGGGAGATGCCCGACCGCATCGCCGAGCTGCTGCGCACTGCGCTACAGCACTTTTCCGTATTCGTCGAGTTCACCGAGCGAGCGCTGACAGATCGCCCCGCCGAGCTGCTGGCGATCGCCCAGCGTCTGCGTCAAATCGGTGTTGGCATAGCGCTCGACGATGTCGGTGCCGATCCCCGCTCGCTGGCACTAATGCCGTTCCTCGCACCGGAGGTGATCAAGCTCGACCTCGGCCTGCTGCAGGGCAACGCCTCCCGTCATGTTGCGGAGGTCGTCCACACAGTCAACGCCGAGGCTGAGCGCACCGGCGCGCTGGTCTTGGCAGAGGGCATCGAGACCGAGGAGCAGCGCGAGCGAGCACTGGCGCTGGGGGCACGCTATGGGCAGGGTTGGCTGTTTGCCTATCCGGGGCCACTCGACCGAACGGCCCCCGCCGTCGCCAACGCGATCCCACGCCCGTGCCGTCAATCGCTCTCCTTCGCGGACACACCCTTTGGCGTCGTCTCTCGTCAGCGCCCCGTGCAGCGAGGCGATAAGCGCCAACTGTTGGCCCTCAGCCAGCAGGTTGAGGCCGAGACGCGCAACCTCGGTCCGTCCGCCGTCCTGCTCAGCGGATTTCAGGAGGCGGAGTTCTTCAGCCTGCGCACTCAAGCGCGCTACTCATCGCTCTCACAGGACGCCGCCCTGGTGGGCGCTCTCGGGCACGGGCTGCCGAAGCACCCGGCGCTCGGCGTGCGAGGCATCGACCTCGATCAGGCCGACCCGCTGCGGGGGGAGTGGGATGTGGCCGTGATCGGTTCGCACTTCGCGATGGCCTTCGTGGCTCGGGATCTTGGCGATACCGGCCCCGACATGCGCCGACGCTTCGACTTCGCCGTGACCTACGATCGCGACCTCGCGATCGAAGCCGCGCGGACGATGATGGCACGCATAGCAGCGGTTTGAGGGACGAACCCAACTGTTCGCATAGCTTGCGAACTTCTCCGAGAATTTGAGTAGCACCGAGCGATGTGCGTCGGATACGATCGGACACTCGCTGATGGCACCAAAGCCGGCAAAGTCGAAAGCACAAGCCGAGCAGCGGGTGATCACAGGACTGCTGATGGCCAAGATCGACGAGTTGCGAGAGCCGCAAGCGCTATCGCTCGAGCGTTTGGCCGGTGCGGCGGACGTGTCACTTTGGACCCTTCACCAGCTTCGCGGCGAGCTCTCTGATCCACGCCTGTCCACCGTGCTCAGACTGTGCCGCGCGCTCGGTGTAAGCGCCGGCGAGCTCCTCAACGATCTGCCTCTACCAGTGGAGCCTCGCCAGCGACGCGCACAGACACGCAAAGGCGATGATTGACGCGCTCGGCGCATCAGGCACCCAAGGGCAATAATTGAAGCGATCGGCGCTCAGGCGCGCAAGCCTCGGTCCAGCATCGCTACGAGTCGCTCGAAGCTCTCATCGAGCGAGAGCTCAATCGCAAAGCCACCATCGGCCTCGAGCGAAACAAAGCCGTGGAGCGCCACCCGAATCGCCCTCGCGGCATGGATGGCATCGGCGTCGTGCAGGTCATAGCCGCGCAGCACGGCCAGCACTACATCTGCCACCGCCGTGGCTGCCCCAACGGCCTCATCGTCTCCCTGCAGATCACGCGCCCGCTGTGCAGCTGCGTAGCTACCTGGATGCTCGCGGGCATAGTTGAGATAGGCGTGCGCGACGGCGCCAAGCGCGTCGCTACCCGCCCGGCCAGCCGCTGCACGCCCCAACTCCGCGGCAAGCTCGCGCGCCCCACGCGCACCCAGCCGCCTGCGCAGGTCCTCTAGACCGTCTACGTGGGCATACAGCGAGGGCGAGCGGACGCCCAGCGCAGCGGCGAGCCGCGCGAGTGTCAGCGCCTCGAGCCCATCCGCGTCGGCGATCTCCGCGGCGGCCCGCACAACCGCCGCCGTGTCGAGTCGCGCACGCGTCATCAATGCCTGCCTGCGCGCGCGATCGCAGCGTCCATCGCCGGCACCGGTGCACGGACCGCAGGCCCGTGACCGCACACGAGCACCTGCGGCTCGAGCGCCCGCAAGGCCCGTGCGGATTCGACCACCTGCTGGCGGTCCTGGGTGCCCATCGTCGCGAGCGGAAAACGCTGCATGAAATGGTTGGGAATCTCGGTCCGCCCGATCGTCGTGAAGGTGTCGCCCGCGAGCAGCGCCCGGTCGCGCGTATCGAGGAACGCCACGTGTCCCGGCGTGTGCCCCGGTGACAGGACCACTTCGAGGCTGCCGATCCGCTCGCCGCCGTGCAGGCGCGTGTCCGGCGTTGTCTGGAGCTTGGGCCACGACCCGCTGGGTTTGCCCTCCACGACAGACTCACCCGCGTGGATGCGCGCGTCCAGCTCGCCCATCAGAACCGGCACCTCCTCGCCCAATTGCGTGCGCAGCGCGTCGAGCGAGCCGACGTGGTCGCCATGGCCGTGCGTCAGCGCGATCCGCCTGATCTCGCCACCCGCCTCGCGGGCGGCCGCTATCAGCCCGTCTGCAGAGCCGCCGAGAGTCGTGTCCACCAACGTGAACCCGTCCGGCTCACGTACAAGATAGGCATTGACGAAGTGCAGCCGGTTGACCTGAATCAAGTTCTCGCTGATCTGTGTGATTCGCATTTGGCTATGCCTCCTAGATAATTGCCTAATACAATTAGTCTAGTACGCGCATGCAGCGTCATCGCCCTCTCGCGTGGCCAAGGCGGCTCGCCCCCTTGCGATCCCATCCTCTAGGCGATGGAGCCTGGAAACCTCACCTCAACCCGCAGCCCACCAGCTGGCTGCGCGTGGACGGCGAGCTTGGCGCCGTGGGCAGTCGCGATCGCGTCGACGATCGACAGGCCGAGACCGTGGCCGCCGTCGTGGTGGGTGCGATCGGTACCGAGCCGTTGGAACGGCCGCACGAGCGATGCGATCTGATCCGATGAGATGACAGGCCCGCTATTGGACACCGTGAGGACCGCGTCCCCGTCCTGGAGCTCGGTCGCCACCGCCACCCAGCCATCGGGGCTGTTGTGATGGACGGCGTTGTCGAGCAGGTTGGCGATCAGGCGCTCGATCAGCCGTCTTTCACCAGTGGCGGGCGCGCGATCGAGCTTGCTTTCCAGGCGCAGGCCACGGCGGGCGATCTCCTCGTGGCGCTCGTCCAGGGCCTCGCTGGTGAGCGCGTCGAGCAGCAGCGGTTCGCGGCGCTCGACACCGCGCTCGCTGCGGGCAAGGGTCAAGAGCGCGTCGATCGTGTGCTCCTGCTGCTCGCCGATGGCCAGCACGCGCTCGCAGGCAGCGCGCAGCGACGCCGCGCTGGCATCGGGGTCGGCGAGCGTCACCTCGAGGATCGCGCGCTCCAAAGTGAGCGGCGTTCGCAGCTCATGTGAGGCGTTGGCGACGAACTGGCGCTGGGCGGTGAACGACGCGTCCAACCGCCCGAGCAGCTCATCGAAGGTGTCGCCCAACTCGCGCAGCTCGTCATTGGGGCCGTCGAGCGCGAGGCGCTCGTGCAGGCTGGAGGCTGAGATCCTGCGGGCCGCGGCGGTGATCGTCTGCAGGGGCCGCAG
>DATBYJ010000218.1:0-3117 GCA_036513795.1 Solirubrobacteraceae bacterium
ATTCGCTAACGGCATGACCACACAGACACTCACCAGCCCCACAGCTGAAGGCGTGACCGAGCGGTTTGATCCGACGGCATGCCTAGATGAGAGCGTTCGCCACCGCTCGGCGGGGCTCGAGCCGCTCGACTCGGGTCGCTACATCGAGATGCAGGGCACTGAGCGCAAGCTGCTGATTCCGCTCGGTAGCGAGGCGATGCGGATCGGACGTGGCTTGAGCGCGGAGCTACACCTCGACGAGGCTTCCGTGTCGCGACGCCACGCGATCCTTGTGTCGCGCCCCACGGGAGCCCGGATCCTCGATGACCGCAGCTCCAACGGCACTTTCGTCAACGGCCGCCGCGTCCAGCAGGCCGACCTGCAAAACGGCGACGTGATCGTCATCGGGCGCGTCGTGCTGCGCTACCTGGAGCTGTAACTCCAAGGAGTATATGTCGCAGGACGCCGCGTGTGCTGATGCCTTTACGTTCGAGCGCGCGGAGGTGCGTGAGGGTGTAGAGCTTGCCTACGTGCGGGCGGGGCATGGCGGGTATCCGCTGCTACTGGTCCACGGCTGGCCTGAGACCAAGCGCATCTGGTGGCGCAACATCGCCCCGCTGGCACAGGCTGGCTTTGAGGTGATCGTGCCGGATTTGCGGGGCTTCGGGGACTCGGGTCTCGCGCCTGACGGCTTCTATGACCTGGCCGCACACGCACGCGACCTGTATGCGCTCGTGCACGAGGTGCTCGGCCACGAGCGCTTGAGTGCGGCAGGCGGCGATTTGGGGGGAGGTGTAATTCAGGATCTGGGTCTGCGCTTCGAGGGTTTCCTCGAGCGCCAGGTGCTGTTCAACAGCATCCTGCCGTTGCTCGGCGAGGCTTATGAGAGCGCCGGCATCCCACCAGCTCCGGCGCCCGAGATGCGGATGGCGGGTGACTACTTCATCCGCCAGGGGCGCGAAGCAGACGTGCTTGCCCTGGAGCTCGACAGCCCTGAGCAACGGCGCCGCTACGTAGGGGAGTTCTACGGCCACCGCTTCTGGGCCACGCCCGGCGCGTTCTCGCGTCAGGACGTGGACTTCATGACCGAGCCGTTCGCAGATGCCGAGCGGCTGCGCGCCGGGTGGGGCAACTACGAGAGCGCGCTTGGGACACGCAAACTGTCTGAGCCACCACGGTTCTTCGAGGTCAGCTCCATTCCCACGCTCGCACTGTATGGCGCGGACGACCACGTCATCTGGCGATCCTTCCCAGAGATGTGCGAAGTGGCCTTTGACGAGCTCGTGGGACCATTCGTCGTCAAGCGGGCCGGGCACTTCCTGCAGTGGGAGCGCGCTGAGTTGCTCAACCACGCGATCGCGTACTTCCTGGGCGATCTGCGACGTTGAGCTAGCTGGTTGCACCGGTGCACGAGGGGGATCGAGCGGCTGCGGTCAAGCGGCCGAGATGGCACGAATGCCCTCCAAACGTCCCAAAATCACGACAAATCTCCGTATGATGCGCAGCGGCGAAACAGAAACAGGCAGACACGGAGGATGCCTGACGCCGCTGAACGGATACGGGATGGACGACGACATGATTGGGGCGGCGCTTCGATGACGGCAGGAAGAAATGTTGCGCGAGCGCTGGCGACAGCGGTCGTGACGCTGGCGATGCTAGCTGTGGGGTTGAGCACCAACGCGCTGGCCGCCGCACCTGAACTCGTCATCAGTCAGCCGCTCGCGGGGAGCGCCACGAACAGCTCGATGCCATCGTTCAGCGGCACGAGCAACGACACGACCGAACCGATCACGCTTGAGATCTACGCCGGAGCGAGCGTCGGGGGAACGCCGATCCAGACGCTGACCCAGCTCGTGCCGGTGGAAGTAAGCCCGGGCGAGGCGACCTGGGGGCTCACGCCTGAAATTGCGCTGGCAGACGGACAGTACACAGCGGTCGCCGAACAGACCAACGCAACCCCTGAAACCGGCGCGAGCGCGCCGGTGAGCTTCACGGTCGACACCACGCCGCCGGCGGTGTCCATCAATGCCCTGAGCTCTCCAACAAAAGAATCAGAACCAACGCTCACGGGCGGGGTTGGCATTGAAGCCGGCGACATGCCGAGCGTCAGCGTCACGATCTATGAAGGCATTTCGGTAGCTGGGGTAGTGGTGGCGTCCGGAAGTGCGACGGTGAGCGCCGCGACGTGGTCCTACAAGGCGCCGCATCTCGCGAGTGGCACATACACGGTCCAGGCTTCCCAAAGTGATGAAGCAGGCAACGTCGGCATCAGTGGCGCGGTCACCTTCCGGGTCGATACGACCAAGCCGCTCGTGACGATAGATCCCGTGGCGTCGCCGACGAAGAACCCCGAACCGGCACTGAGCGGTGGGGTGGGTGTCGCGGCCGGCGACCTCGCGAGCGTGACCGTTACGATCCATGAAGGCACGACGGCGAGCGGAAAGACGGTCGCCTCTGGCAGCGCCAAGGTGAATGATGCGACGTGGTTCTATACCGCGCCGCATCTGGCGGACGGCACATATACCGCGCAGGCTTCCCAGCACGACGAAGCGGGTAACCTCGGCACGAGCACCGCCACGTTCCGAGTGGATACAACGGCGCCGGCGGTGTCGATCGATCCCGTGCCATCGCCCTCACGAGATGCAGAACCGTCGCTCGGAGGCGGGGCGGGAGTGGCACTGGGCGATGCGGCAACCGTGACGGTGACGATCTACGAGGGTACGACGGTCACAGGAACAGTGGCGCAGTCGACAAGCGTGCCTGTGAGTGGTGGCACGTGGTCATATGCGGCGTCTCACCTAGCTGACGGTACGTATACCGCGCGGGCTTCGCAGAGCGACGAAGCCGAAAACGTCGGGACGAGTGGCACGGAGATCTTCACGGTCGATACGACCGCGCCAGCCGTGACGATCAACCCAGTGGCGTCCTCAACCAAAGATCCGGCGCCTACGTTGAGCGGGGCCGGCGGAGTCGCTGCTGGGGATCACCAGAGCGTCACGGTGACCATCTATGAAGGGACTTCAGTGGCGGGGGGTGTAGTGGCTTCGTCAAGCGTGCCCATCAAAGCCGGAGGCTGGACCTACACATCTGGGCAGCTCGCGGACGGTACGTACACAGCCCAGGCATCGCAGAGCGATG
>DATBYJ010000219.1:0-2497 GCA_036513795.1 Solirubrobacteraceae bacterium
TTCGGCACGAGGCATGGCAAGTACTGCGCTACAGTTAGCGGCTGCGCCGCAAGCGCCAGGCTGGTCTTGCCCTCCCGACGTTGGTCGAACAGCCGCAGTGTTCCGCCCGCCAGCGCCCGATCGCTGAGCGCGTCTATCGAGGGAGCGCGTCCGACCTGTTCAGCCTCGCTGAGCGGGGGTCCGACCTTGAACAAGTCCCCAATCAATATGACGGACATAGCAGTAGTATACTCCTTGGTACGCCTTATTGCGCGTGTCCGGTCTGGCGGACTTTGGACCCGTGGCGTCGAGGGAGTCGCGTACGCTGGCCGGCAATGCGTCGCGGCTCGCGTCAGCCAATTCCCGACGGCTCGCCGTCGTTCCTCGTGCGACTCGGAATCTCGTGGCTCACCAACGCGCTCGTCCTGGCCATCGTCGCCGCGCTGCTAGGCGGTGTTCGAGTTCACGACGTCGCCGATGTACTCGAGGCAGCGGCCGTGTTCGGTGTCCTCAACACCATGCTCAAGCCGCTTCTGCGGCTCGTCACGCTGCCGCTCGCCATCATCTCGTTCGGCATAGCTTGGTTCTTCGTGTCGCTCCTAATGCTGCTGCTGACCCGCGCAATCATCAGCGGCTTCTACATCCACGGCTTCTGGACGCTCGTGGAGGCCACATTGATCGTGTGGCTCGTCAACATCGTGCTCGACCTCACGCCCGGGCCGTGGCAGCTCACCGGTAAGCGCCGTAGGCGCTGGCGACGCGAAGGTAAGTGAGGCGAATTCAGCGCTGTTCGCGCTGCTACATTGCCGTCGTGTTCGACTTGGACGCGTATGTCGAGCGCGTCCACCTCAACGGGCGCCCCGGCTTGGCCGAGGTACACCGTGCCCACGTCACGTCGATCCCCTTCGAGAACCTCGACCCGCACGCTGGCCTATCCGTGTCGCTCGAGCTGGAGGATCTGCAGCGCAAGCTCGTCGGTCAGCGTCGCGGTGGCTACTGCTTCGAGCAGAACCTGCTCCTGAAGGCTGCGCTCGAGGTACTTGGCGCACACGTCGAGCCGCTGCTCGCACGCGTCAAATTCGGAGCTCCGCCCGGTATCGTGCGCCCGCGCACCCACCTCGTGCTGTGCGTTGAAGTGGATGGCCAGTCGTGGCTCGCCGACGCAGGATTCGGGCTCGGCACGCTGCCCGAGCCGCTGCCGTTCGGTCCCGGTATTGCCCACGAGCTGTCCGGGTGGCGGTTTCGCATCGTCCAGGACGGCTTCGAGCATGTCCTACAGGCCGAAAGCCGGTCGCAGTGGGTAGATCTCTACGGCTTCATGCCACAGCCTGTGCCGATGAGCGACATCGAGGTGGCCAACTGGTACACCTCCGCCCATCCCAGCTCACCGTTCGTCACTGGCCTGATCGTCAGCACGCAGCGCCCAGACGGCACGCGCATCGCGCTCAGTGACCGAGGTCAGCTTGCGCTCACCGAGCAAACGCCGGCCGGCGCCCACGTCACACCGATCTCGCGGGAGGAGATCCCGCAACTGCTCGACACGCGCTTCGGTCTGCCCGGCTTCACGCTCGACCGCGATGGTCGCGTGGCGAGCGCTACACAGCCAAACCGCGTCCGGTGATCTGCCGCGCCGGTTCGCGCACGCGCCGTCGCTCAGGCCGGCCAATCGTGATCGCCCGTCACCGCGCCGCGCACCACCTTCAGGTTCAGCAGCGCGCACTTGCGCCGCGTCGCCGACACGGGGATACCCAGCAGCTCGATCATCCAGTCCGCGTCCAGCTTGCCGACCGCATCCAGCGTCATTCCCTTCAGCTCTTCAGAGGCAATCGACGCCGACGCTTGCGAGATCGCGCAGCCGTGGCCGTGGAAGCGGATGTCCTCGATGCGGTCATCGACCACGCGGATGTGCACGCCCAGCTCGTCACCACACAGGGGATTGTGCTCCAACGCCTCCAGGTCGTGCGGCTCCAGCTCGCCGAAGTTCCGCGGGCGCTTGTAGTGCTCGAGGATGTAGTCGCGGTACAGGTCGTCCATCGTCAGATATTTATGGGGAGTACGAATTGCAGTCCGGGCTGTGTCACAGGCCGAACACCTCGCGGCCGCTCTGCAGCGCGTCGATGAGTGCGTCGATGTCCGACTGGTTGTTGTAGACGCCCACGCTCGCCCGCGCCGTCGCGCCGACGCCCAGACAGCGCATCAGCGGTTGCGCACAGTGGTGGCCCGCGCGGATGCACACGCCCGCACGATCCACCAGCTCAGCCACATCGTGGGGGTGGATGCCCTCCACCGTGAACGACGCAAGGCCGCCGCGACGCGCGGCCGTGGGGGGGCCCACCACACGCAGCCCCGGCACCTCCGATAGACGCTCCAGCATGTACGCCGTGAGTGCCTGCTCGTGTGCTCGCACGCGCTCCATCCCCAGCCCCTCCAGGTACTGCACCGCCGCGCCCAGGCCCACAGCCTCCGCAATCGGCGGTGTGCCAGCCTCGAACTTGTAAGGCAGCTCGTTCCACGTCGC
>DATBYJ010000220.1:0-40923 GCA_036513795.1 Solirubrobacteraceae bacterium
AGCGTGCTGCTACTGGCGGTTGCTGCCCGCATCGCCGCCGGCCGCGACATCGGTACCGGCCTGATCTCCTCGCGGGACACGGCTGAACCACGTCTACGGCTGCTGCGCAGTCCTTTCACACACGCGCTTCGCAGCGAGCGCGGCAGCCTCGTTGTGTGGCTGCTCAGCGTCGGCGCGTTCGCGTTCATCCTCGGCACGATCTCCACGAGCGTCTCCTCCGCTGGGATCTCGAAGAGCACGCAGCGGGAGATCGCCAAGCTCGGCGTTGGCTCGCTGCTGACGCCCACCGGCTACATCGCCTTTGTGTTTATCTTCTTCATCCTTGCAGTCAGCCTCTTCGCCTGTGGGCAGATCAGTGCCGCTCGGCACGAGGAAAGCGAGGAGCGTCTGGAAACGCTGCTCGCCCAACCGGTTGCCCGCGTCAGCTGGCTCAGCGGGCGGCTTGCCCTGGCCGCGTGTGCCGCGGTCGCGATCTCTTTCGTGGCCGGCCTGTTCACCTGGGTGGGAGCTGTCTCACAGGGGGCCGGCATCTCGCTTGCGCACGCGCTTGAGGCTGCGGGGAACTGCCTGCCGATTGCGCTGCTATCGCTGGGGATCGCCGCGCTCCTCTACGCGATCGTGCCCCGTGCCGGTGCAGGCATCGCCTACGCGCTCGTCGCGGTCGCATTCCTGTGGGACCTCGTCGGCTCGCTGCTGGGCGCGCCACCATGGCTCGTTGAGCTGACACCGTTCGAGCACGTCGGCCTCGTGCCCGCACAGCCGTTCCGCACGACAGCTGCCGCGATCATGCTCGCCATCGGCCTGCTTGCCGCGCTCGCAGCACTCGCCGTGTTTCGGCGGCGGGACTTGATCGGGCAGTAAGGGGCGCCTGACCGCATCGCCGGTGTGGTCGTAGGCTGTCCGGCGATGAGCTTCGGCACGCTTGTTCTGATCGTGCTCGCGGGCCTCGGCGGTCCGCTATTCGCTGTCGTCACCGGCCGCTTCATCCCAGTGGTTGTCGGTGAGATCGTCGCGGGCATCCTCGTCGGCCCCGCCGTGATCGGCAGCGTCGACCCGACCAACGCCACGATTGCCACGCTTGGCGAAGTCGGCTTCGCGATGCTGATGTTGACCGTCGGCATGCACCTGCCGCTGCGCGACCGGCGGCTCGCTGCCGCCGCGCGCAAAGGTGGCCTTTTGGCCGGGCTCGTGTGCGTGCTGGCGGTGCCCGCGGGACTGCTTGCCGCGGACATCGCCGGCTCCGGCCACGCAGCGATCTACGCGGTCCTGCTCGCCTCCGGCTCAGCCGCCGTGCTGTTGCCGGCGATTGAGGAGACCGGCCTTGCGGGCGCCCAGGTGATGAGCGTGATGGCACAGGTGACGATCGCCGACATCATCACGATCCTCGCGGTGCCGATCGTGCTGCAGCCAGGTCGCGTCGGTCACGTGGTGCTGGGCGGCTTGTACGTGGCGGGCGCCGCAATCGCGCTATTCATCTTCGCCAGACTGCTGAGCGGCCACGATTGGGTTCACTGGCTGCGCCACCGCTCCAAGCAGCGTCGCTGGGCACTTGACCTGCGCTTGTCACTGCTTGTGCTGTTCGTGCTCGCGTGGATCGCGCAGAAGGGTGGCACGAGCATCCTCATCGCCGGCTTTGCCGCGGGGTTGATGGTGGCGGTGATCGGCGGCCCCAAACGCCTCTCAACGCAGGTGCGCGGCATCGCCGACGGCTTCTTCGTGCCGCTCTACTTCGTCGTGCTTGGCGCCCAGCTCGACCTTGCCGGGCTCGTCAACCACCCTGCGCTGCTCGCGCTGGCGGGTGCGCTTGCGGTGCTCAACGTCGTGATTCACCTGCTCGCGGCGCTGCTCGTGCGCCAGCCGCTGGGGGCTGCGCTGACGGCCACCGCGCAGCTTGGGGTGCCAGCCGCGGTTGCCTCGCTGGGTCTCGCCGAGCACCTGCTCTCGCCCGTCGTTGCGACCGCGATCGTGGTCGCTGCGCTGGTCAGCCTCGCCGTCTGCACCGTCGGCGTGCGGATGCTCGCTCAGGCTGGGGCGGGAGCCGACTCTGGCTCGGTCAGCGGCACGCCGGCCGCCGCATAGGCCTCGGGGGCGTCGAGCGTCTCTGCCTTCAGCAGCGCCTGCGCGAGGCCCTCCAGCTGATCGCGGTGCTCTTCGAGCAGTTGCGTGACCTCGTGGTGGGCGCTCTCGACGAGCGTGCGCACCTCCGCGTCGATCACACGCTGGGTCTCCTGGGATGTCTCGCTGGCGCCGGGAAGGAACATCCCCTGGCCCTCTTCCGGTAGCACCGCGATCGGCCCAATCGCCTCGCTCATGCCCCAACGCCCGACCATCTGGCGCGCGATCATCGTCAGCTGCTGGATGTCGGACTCAGCACCGGTGGTGATCGCCCCGTACACGACCTCTTCGGCGACACGTCCGCCGAGCGCGACCTTGATCTTGGCGTGCAGCTCATCGAGCGTGTAGGACACGCGGTCGGAATCCGGCGTCGACAGTGTCACCCCCAGGGCCATGCCGCGCGGGATGATCGAGACCTTGCGCACTGGATCGGCACCCGGCGTGAGCATCCCCACGAGCGCGTGGCCTGACTCGTGGTAGGCGGTGCGCTCACGGTCTGCGGGCTCCAGCACGAGTCCGCGCGGCGCGCCTAGCATGATCTTCTCCAACGAATCGGTGAGGTCGCCCATCTTCACCTTCTTGTGCCCGCGGCGGGCGCCGAGCAGCGCGGCCTCGTTGGCGAGGTTGGCGATGTCCGCGCCGACCATGCCCGGCATGCTGGCAGCGAGCGCCTCGAGGTCGACGTCGTCGTCCAGCGGGACCGAGCGGGTGTGGACCTTGAGGATTTCCACGCGCCCTTTGCGATCGGGGGCCTGCACGGTGACGCGCCGGTCAAAGCGCCCGGCGCGCAGCAGCGCCGGGTCGAGCACGTCGGGGCGGTTGGTCGCCGCGAGCACGATCACCGCCTGTGAGGATTCAAAGCCGTCGATCTCGGTGAGGATCTGATCGAGCGTCTGCTCGCGCTCGTCGTTTGCGCCGGTCACGGAAACCGAGCCCTGACGTGATCGCCCGATCGCGTCGAGCTCGTCGATGAAGATGATCGCGGGCGCCGCCTCCTTGGCCTTGGCGAACAGGTCACGTACGCGCGAGGCGCCGACGCCCACGATCGCCTCGATGAACTCCGAGGCGGAGATCGAGAAGAACGCCGCGTGCGCCTCGCCGGCGACCGCGCGCGCCAGCAGCGTCTTGCCGGTGCCGGGCGCGCCGGAGAGCAGCACGCCGTGCGGCATGCGCCCGCCGAGGCTGCCGTAGCGGTCGGGGTTGCGCAGGAAGTCGACGATCTCTGACAGTTCGGCCTTCGCCTCGTCGATCCCCGCGACGTCGTTGAACGTGACGCGGATCGACTCGGGGTCGACCCGGCGCGCCTGCGATTTGCCGAAGCCGCCGAGCGCGCCCATGCCGCTGGCGCTTTTGGCAGCGCGTTTGTAGATCAGCACGAACAGCCCCACGATCAACAGCGTGGGGCCGAAGCCCAGCAGGATCTCCTCGAGCAGCGACTCGCTCGTGGTCGTCGATTCGGCGTTGATCCGCACGCCCTTTTCTTGCAGCAGTGCCGACAGCTGGGCGCCGTTCCAGAAGGTTGGCACCTGCGTGGCGAAGAGCTTCGTGGGCGTCGCCTTACCCTTGCCCTTCTTGCTCTTTTCGGGGTAGCGCAGCTTGGTCTTGAACTTGCCCTGGATCGTGTCGCCCTTGGAGGCGATCGTTTCGACTCTGCCTGCCTTGACCTGCGTCAGGAAAAACGGGCTGAATGGCACGGTTACGCGTTCTTCGCCGGTGGACGGCTGGAAGAACAGCACCGACAGCCAGTTGAGCGCGATCAGCGCCAGCACGAAGTACCAGAAGCCGCGCATGCGGTGCGGCGGGGGACCGGGAGGGTTGGCGTGTTCGGGCATGCCGCGCCCGTCGGGGGCAGGCGAGACCTGCCAGCCGCGCTTATCGCGCGGCAGCGGCGGATGCGCTTCCGAGCGTTCGCCGCCGGGGCGGTCGAGCGAGGAAGGGTTGCCTGGCGAGTTCGAGGGTGCGGATTCGTCGGGCACGCCTCAATGCTACGCCTACGCGCGCGCGGACTCGACCATCTCGATGACGATCCGTTCTGCCTCGTGGCGCTCGTGGCCCAAGTCGCGGCGCAGGAGCTTCCACACGAGCAGGTCGGTTGCCACGACGATCGCGCTCAGACGGCGCTCGCGCGCGGCACCTCGCAGTCCGCGCAGCAGTGGCGCAAAGGTCTTCGTTGCCCAGGCGCGGTGGTAGGCGCGACCCGCGTCGGTCATCTCGCGCACGGCGGGGATCCGCTCCTCTTGGGAGAGCATTCTCAGCACCGCGGCGCCGTGTGCTTCGTAAGCGTCAAACAGGTTGGCGATCGCCTCCGGCACGCGGCCCACGGGTGCGGTCTCGCGTCCCGCGATCACCTGCTCACCCCACCACGTGTATGCGGCGGCGAACAGCTGCTCCTTGGCGCCGAACGCCGTGTGCAGCGTCTGTGCGCTGACTTCGGCATCGGCAGCGATCTCGCGCAACAGCACGTCCTCGTAGGGGCGGCTGGCGAACTGCTGCCACGCGGCGCTCAGCAGGCGGGCGCGGGTCTCAGCAGCAGCCTCGGCGCGTGCCGCCATGCGGTAGGCGCGCTTCTGCTGGGGCTTGGAGTGCTTCTGTGGCGGCGTGGAGCGCGGCTGGCGGGATGTGTTCGACATATTGGCTTGATCTAGTATAAAGTGAATATTAGCGTGCGCATCTTTCAGACATTGATGGCATTCAGCGGCAACGCGCCACCGCAGTTGGCGGTCACTCGGGAGCTCGTCGAGAGGGGTCACGAGGTGCGGGTGCTGGCGCACGCCGCCGCACGAGAGCGCATTGAGCGCACGGGTGCGGAGTTCCTCGAGCTTCGCCGCACCGTCCCCGCGTTGGACCTCACGCGCCGCGACACCGATTCGCTGCGTGACTGGGAGGCGCGCACGCGAGCAGGCGCGGGCATGCGACTGCTCAAAAACGGCCTCTTCCCGTTCGTGGTCGACATGTCTCGCGAGTGCGCCGCGGTGCTCGAAAGCTGGCCGGCGGACGCGGTTGTGTTCGACTGGATGCTGACCGGCGCGGCGGTTGCCGCCGAGGGTGCGGGACTACCCGCGGTTGCGCTCGTGCACTGCCCATATCCGTGGCCTGTGGACGGCGTGCCGCCGCTGTTCAGCGGCTTGCGACCCAGCGGCACGCGGCTTGGCGCGTTCCGCGATCGCCTGCTGAACCAAATCTCCTCGCGCATGGTGAACCTCGGTCTGCCGCTGATCAACAAGGCGCGCGCCGAGCAGGGGCTCGGGCCGCTCGACGACTGGAGCGCGCAGTTTCACAGCGTTCGGGAGATCGCCGTGATGACCGCTCCGGAGCTTGACTTCTCCACTCGCGGCGCGCTCCCGGCGAACGTACGCTACGTAGGGCCGGCGTTCGAGCCCCACAGCGACGAGTGGCGCTCACCGTGGCCTGAGACCAACACCGACCCGCTGGTCGTCGCCAGCTTCAGCACGAGCTACATGGATCAGCAGGCACTCGCCCAGCGCGTGCTCGACGCGCTCGCGGGACTCCCCGTGCGCGCGCTGCTCACGGCCGGTCCAGCGCTCGACACGAGCGGGCTGGGCATTCCCGCCAACGCGCGAGTCGTCGACTACGTTCCCCATCGCGCGGTATTCCCGCACGCGGCGCTTGCGATCACGCACTGCGGCTGGCAGACGGTCAACGCCGCGCTCGCGGATGGCGTGCCGCTGGTATGCATCCCTGACGGCCGCGACCAGCCCGACAACGCCGCGCGCGTGGTGCTCTGCGGGGCTGGCGTTCGGGTTCGCAAGAGCGCCTCGCCGGCGAAGCTCAGGCGGGTGATTGCCGGGGCGCTGGCCGACCCGGAGTTGAAGCGCGGCGCTCGCGCGATGGCTGAGGCGCTTGGGCGCAGCGACGGCGCGGTCGCGGTTGCCGATCGCCTGGACGGGCTCGCCGCTCAGCGTGCCGGTACCGCCCTGACCTGACGCGCGATCTCGAAGTCCTCACGGTCAGCCGAGGCTATTGCGAGTGCCACACTCGGTTGATCGGTATGACGTGCACCCCGCTGTCATGGGTGTACGCATGTGCGCCGGTGTACAGCACCACGCCTCCGAGGAACTGGTTGCCGAGCTTGCGGCGGAGCGCGAGTAGTCCTTGAAGCTCGCCTGCGCGGGTGCCGGCCTTGACCTCGAGAGCAACGATCTTGCCATCTTCGCGTTCGATCACGAGGTCGACCTCCTCGCCGGTGTGGGTCCGCCAGTGTCCAAGTTGCACGGGAGAGTCGAGCCAGCTGAGTTGCTTACACAGCTCGCCGACGACGAACGTCTCGAGTAGGTGGCCGAGCTCTGTGAGGGCCTGCGCGGATGCCAGGCCGAGCTTGCTCTCGGTCAGACGCAGCAGGCGTGCGGCGAGCCCGCTGTCCACGACGTGAACCTTAGGTGTTGCCCCGATCTGGGGGCCGAGCGTCGTCCCCCAGGCTGGGAGCCGGTGCACGAGGAAGACTGCTTCAAGCAGCTTGGTGTAGTTCTCGGCAGTCGACTTGTCCATGCCGATTGCCGCTGCGGCCTTCGCGATGTTGAGAATCTGGCCGGTCTGGCTTGCAAGTTGACTCAGTAGAAGTGGCAGCTGGCGGCGCTGACGGACACGTGTCAGCTCCATCACATCGCGCTCGATCACGAGGTTGACGTAGTCGTCGAACCAGCGTGCGCGATCCGCGGGTCGGTTGCGCCGGAGCACGGGCGGGAAGCCGCCGGTGACCACCCGGCCGACGTACTCCTCGCGTGTGATCGCCGGCAGGCTCGATCCCACGAGTGAACCGGGATCGTTCAATAGCGTCTGCGCAAAGTCCTCGCGAATCCCTGCAATCTCGCCTTGAGAAAGCGGGAGTACGTCGACGAGATGGGCACGCCCGGTGAGCGCCTGAGCTGCTTCGGGAAGCGTCGCATATCGAGTCGAGCCGGTGAGAACAAATCTGCCCGGAGAGCCGTCGCGGTTGAGTTCGGCCTTGATCGCGTCCAGCAGCTCCGGCACGTGCTGGAACTCGTCGATGAGCACTGGCGACTCTCCCCGTACGAACAGGGCCGGATCGGCGCGCGCCGCGTCCCGCGTGGCGAGATCGTCCAGATCGATGATCTCTCGATCTCGAGTCCTCGCGAGCGCCCGCAGCAGGGTCGACTTGCCGACCGTGCGTGCACCCTGGAGCACGACGACGGGCTCATCGCGCATCCTGCCAGCGACCACATCGTGCAGTCGTCGGTCAACCGTCTCGGAGAGGATCGCGTACATGCCTCATCAGTGTATCTATTTTCAGCGATCCATGGCGATTAGTTTCTGTATTTACTAAGCTATATTTTCCGCAATCCTGGGAGGCTCTCTTCCGCATGCCGGTCTGACGCCCTCTTGATTCCGGCGCCCGTCCCCGCGTCGCGTGGCACAGTAATGCTACCGAACGGGTGCTTGAGGATCGTGCTACGGAACAGTGGCATGATAAACTTGCTACCGAGCGGTGGCGAACGTATGAAGATCAAATCGATCCGGGACTTGGCCGCGGCGGTGCGCGGCCGGCGGCGAGACCTAGGCCTAACCCAGGCCGAGCTCGCCATGCGCGCAGGCGTATCGCGCAAGTGGGTCTACGAGTTCGAGGCGGGAAAGCCGGCGGCTGAGCTGCGGCTGATTCTGCGTGTCATCGATGTGCTCGGCCTCACCCTCGAACTGGGCCACCAGGACGACACCCGCTCGACCAGCACGCACGCCGACCTCGACAGCCTCATAGAGGAGCATCGCGCCCAATGAGCAATACATTGGCCGTTCTTCTAGACGACGCTGTCGCGGGCGCGGTCACGCGTCTTCAGACTGGCCGGCTGCGCTTCGACTACGACGATGACTACCGCAACGATGCCGGACATACGCCCGTATCGGTGTCGATGCCCACCTCGGTTCGGTCTCATCCAGACGCAGCCATCAACCCATGGCTTTGGGGTCTGCTGCCGGACACCCCCCGCGTGATCGAGCGCTGGGCTCGTCAGTTTCACGCGGCGGCGAAACCGTTTCCGCTGCTATCGACGCCAATCGGGAGGGATTGCGCCGGTGCGGTGCGTCTCGTCGCGGCCGACGAAGCGCTGCAGGCTTTGAGCGCGCCTGGCTCGGTGACTTGGCTGAGCGAAGGGGAGGTCGCTGAGCGGCTGCGGGAGCTGCGCGAGGATCACACGGCTTGGCTCGGCCGAGAGTTCACCGGGCAGTTCAGTCTCGCTGGGGCACAGGCAAAGACAGCGCTGCTTTATGAGAACGGGCGCTGGGGCGAGCCGGCGGGAACAGCTGCCACGAGCCACATCTTGAAGCCGGCCGTGGCGGGGCTTGACGACCATGATCTCAACGAGCATCTATGTCTCGACGCTGCTGGTCGCGCGGGCCTCGTAGTGGCGCGCACGCACGTCGAGCGGTTCGGGGATGAGAGTGCGATAGTCGTCGATCGCTATGACCGCCGCGTCCGCGACGGCCAACTAAGCCGTATACATCAAGAGGATGTGTGTCAGGCGTTGGGCCTACATCCCGACCGCAAGTATCAGCGCGACGGAGGTCCTGGTCCAGCTGACGTGGTGGACCTACTGCGTAACGTGATGGCTCCGCTCGCAGCCGATGACGCGGTCTGGAGATTCTTCGACGCTCTCGTCTGGAATTGGCTCATCGCGGGTACCGACGCGCACGCAAAGAACTACTCGCTGCTTCTCGCGGGCGGCGACGTGGTGCTCGCGCCGCTGTATGACATCGCGTCTGCCCTTCCATACGGTGTCCACGAGCGCAAGCTGCGGTTCGCGATGAAGCTCGGAGGGGACTACAGGGTATATCCAGAACGCAACACATGGGACAAAGCAGCGAAGGAACTCGCACTGAACGTGGATAGAGCTCTCGACCGAGTCGTGGCCCTCGCGGAACGAGCTCCGGACGCATTCGCCGATGCCGCTAACGCTCCCGAGGTGACAGCGCTAGATCGGCTGCTCCCGACACGACTGGTCGATCTCGTTGCCGACCGTGTGCGACGTTGTCTTGCGGTCCTGCCTCCCGAGGTCAATCCGGGTAGGACCTAGAAGTAATTATTCCCAGCACCGCCCTGACCTGACGCGAGATCTCGAGATCCTCGCGGGCGGTGATCACGAGCGTGGATACCTCGCCGCCGCTGGTGCCGATCTCCGCATCGCCGGCGGCGGCGGCGTTGCGCTCGTCGTCCAGCTCCACTCCGAGGAACGCGAGCCCCGCCACGGTCCGCTCCCTGACGGCGGCGCTGCGCTCGCCCACACCCCCGGTGAACACCAGCGCGTCGAGCCCGCCGAGCGAGGCGGCCATCGCGGCGATGCCCGCGCTCAGGCGATGGACATAAACATCCAGGGCGAGGCGCGCGCGGCGGGCGCCGTCCGACGTGTCTTCCGCGGGCAGCAACTCGCCGCCCCCGCCCGACTTGTCCCGTTCGCCCGCCCGCTCGACGACGTCCCGCATGTCAGCGCTACCAGCAAGCGCAAGCAACCCCGATTGGTGCTCGAGCGCCCCGTTCATCTCCTGCGGGGAGAGCTCCTCACGCTCCATCAGCCACAACAGCATCCCCGGGTCGACGCTGCCGGAGCGGGTGGCCATCACTAGCCCCTCCAGCGGCGTGAAGCCCATGGTCGTATCGCGCGAGCTGCCATCGGCGATAGCGCACAGCGACGCGCCGGCGCCGAGATGACAGCTGACGATCCGTAGCCCCTGAGCGTCGCGCTCAAGCAACTGCGGCGCACGCCGCGCGACCCACGCATGTGAGAGGCCGTGAAAGCCATAGCGGCGCAGCCCCCAGCGCTCGCGCCACGCCGCGGGCACCGCATATGTGGACGCCGCCGCGGGCAACGTCGCGTGGAAGGCGGTGTCGAAGCACGCCACAGCGGGAAGCGATGGCAATGCCGCGCTAACGGCATCGAGCGCGGCAAGCGACTTCGGCTGGTGCAGTGGCGCCAGGTCCACCAGCTCGCGCAGCTGCTTCTCGACGTTCGCATCGACCACGACAGCCTCGCGAAAACGTTCGCCGCCGTGGACGATCCGGTGCCCCACCGCGTCCGCCTCGCCGAGGCCCGAGCTCAGTGCCTCGCTCAGCGCCTCGGGGTCCGCCCGCGCGCGAGGCGCCGCGAGCTCCTGTGCGGCGAGCGTGGAGTCGTCGTGGTCGAGCAGCGCCAGCTTCAGCGAGCTAGAGCCGGCGTTGACAACGAGTACGCGCACGCTGAAAGCCCCTATGCGACTGGCGCGGGCGGCCCCCCGCCGGCGCTCCAGTCTTCGCCCGCGATCTGCCCCGACGTCGGCGCCTCACTGCCGTCGGGCCACGTCCACCCACTCAGCTCGGCCGGATCCTCCCCATGCTCGCGCGTGTAAGTGCGATGACGCAGCCGCTCGTCGAGCATGTGCTGGCGCAGGTGTACGGCGCGCTCGCCCAGGCCGGGGACGCGGTCGATGACGTCGATCACGAGATGAAAGCGGTCGAGGTCGTTGAGCATGACCATGTCAAATGGCGTGGTGGTGGTGCCCTCCTCCTTGTAGCCGCGCACGTGCAGGTTGGCGTGGTTGGTGCGCCGGTAGGTGAGGCTGTGGATCAAAAGCGGATAGCCGTGGTAAGCGAAGATCACCGGCTGGGTGGTGGTGAACAACGCGTCAAACTCGTGGTCGGAGAGGCCATGGGGATGCTCGCTGGCAGGTTGCAGGCGCATCAGATCGACGACGTTCACAACTCTTACCTTCAACTGCGGCAGCTCACGTTTGATTATTGCGGTGGCGGCGAGCGTCTCGAGCGTGGGCACGTCGCCGGCGCACGCGAGCACCACGTCCGGCTCAGTTCCTTCATCGCTGCTAGCCCAATCCCACACACCGATCCCGCGCGTGCAGTGCGCGATCGCTTGCTCCATATCGAGATAGTCGAGCGCCGGCTGCTTGCCGGCGACGATCACATTGACGTAGTCGCGGCTGCGCAGGCAGTGATCTGCGACTGACAAAAGGCAGTTGCTGTCGGGCGGGAGGTACACGCGCACGATCTCCGCCTTCTTGTTGACCACGTGGTCGATGAAGCCGGGGTCCTGATGTGAGAAACCGTTGTTGTCCTGTCGCCAGACGTGTGAGGACAGCAAATAATTAAAAGAAGAGATGGGAGTGCGCCAGGGGATACCGCGCGTGACCTTTAGCCACTTGGCGTGCTGGTTGAACATCGAGTCGATGATGTGGATGAACGCCTCGTAGCAGTTGAACATCCCGTGGCGGCCGGTCAGCAGATAGCCCTCGAGCCACCCCTGGCAGAGGTGCTCGGAGAGCACCTCCATCACCCGCCCCTCGGGCGCGAGGTGATCATCGCTATCGAGATGTTGTGCCTCCCACACGCGATCGGTCGCCTCGAACACCGCGCTGAGGCGATTGGACGCGGTCTCATCTGGACCCATCAGGCGGAAGTTCTCGGGGTTGTGACCGATCACCTCGCGCAGGAAACCGCCGAGCACTCGGGTTGCCTCGCTGGTGCTCACGCCAGGACGTGCAACCTGGATGGCGTGCTCGCGAAAGTCGGGCATCTCGAGCGCGCGCAGCAACAGGCCGCCGTTGGCGTGAGGGTTGGCGCCCATACGCCGCTGTCCCTCGGGCGCGAGTGCGGCCAGGTCGGTGAGCAGAGCGCCGTCTTTGTCGAACAGCTTCTCTGGCTCATACGAGCGCAGCCATGCCTCGAGTTGGGCGAGGTGCTCGGGCTTGGTGGCTAGGTCGGCGAGCGGCACCTGGTGGGAGCGGAACGATCCCTCGGCGGGAAGCCCGTCGACCTCCTTCGGTCCCGTCCAGCCCTTGGGTGTGCGCAGCACGATCATCGGCCAGCGGGGCCTGATCGGCTGGTCGCCGTCGCCGTCGCCGTCGCCGTCGGCTGTGCGGCCGCGGCCTGCGCGAGCCGCGTGCTGGATCCGTGCGATCTCGGTGGTGACCTCGTCGAGCGTGGCCGCCATCAGCTGGTGCATGCTGGCGGGGTCTGAGCCTTCGACGAACTTGGGCGCGTAGCCGTAGCCCTCGAGCAGCGAGCGCAGCTCCTGTTGGGGGATCCGTGCAAGCACGGTGGGGCTGGCGATCTTGTAGCCATTGAGGTGCAGGATCGGCAGCACCGCGCCGTCGCACACAGGGTTGAGGAACTTGTTCGAGTGCCAGCTGGCAGCCAGCGGCCCGGTTTCGGCCTCGCCGTCGCCGACCACGCAGCAGACCAGCAGGTCGGGATTGTCGAACGCGGCGCCGAATGCGTGCGCGAGCGAGTAGCCGAGCTCGCCGCCCTCGTGGATTGAGCCAGGCGTCTCGGGCGCGACGTGGCTGGGGATCCCACCGGGGAAGGAGAACTGTCGAAACAGCCGGCGCAGCCCCTCCTGGTCGTGGCCGATGTGCGGGTAAACCTCGCTGTAGGTGCCCTCCAGGTACACGTTGGCCACGAGTCCGGGGCCGCCGTGGCCGGGGCCGGCGATGTAGATGGCGTTCAACTCGCGCGCGCGGATGACGCGGTTCATGTGCGCGTAGATGAAGTTCAGGCCGGGCGTGGTGCCCCAGTGGCCGAGGAGCCGCGGCTTGGTGTGCTCGATCGCTAGCGGCTCGCGCAGCAGGGGGTTGTCGAGCAGGTAGATCTGGCCGACCGACAGGTAGTTGGCGGCGCGCCAGTACGCATCGAGTCGCGTGAGCTCCTCGGCGGTGAGGGGAGCGGCTGTGCCGTGAGCGGTTGTGGTCTCGAGCACGTCCGGCTTGAGCGTACCCTCCTGGTTGGCTGCCAAGCGTTAGCTCCGGGGATCGGGCACTGCCTGCGGGCGCGGCGGCGCCGGCGGTGGGCTTGCGGGTGCCGCGTAATGCTCACGCCATATCAGCTTGTAGATGGGGATCTTGCGGGGCAGGTCGCGCACGCCGGGGATGAATGGGATCGAGATGAACGCGAGGCTGAGTACCCCCATGACCAGCATCACGAGGATGTCGGCGTTTTCAGAGTTCTTGAATGGTTCGATCTGATACCAGAGGGCATACAGCCACAGCCACGCCTGGCCGGGGTAGCTGCCGGTCTCGTTCATCATGCCCCATTCGTCGCCGCCCAGATGCTGTTCTTCTGCGCGTTGGTCGAGCAGCCCGCCGTCGGCCATGAACAGCAAAGGGTTGGTGTAGTCGGTCTGGAAGAACTGCTTGCTGGTCAGCAGACTTCCGTCGAGGCCGCCGCTGCGGGCGAGGCTCAAGAGGCTGGTCATCATCACTGGGACAGGGCCGGTGCCCGTCGCCTGGACGCTCACCATCCCGGTGTGCGGGTCGATCGAGACCGTCTTGGGTAGCGGCTTGCCTTCTTCTTCGGCTTGGGCGTCTTCTTCGAGGGGCGTGGCGTACGCTTCACCCCACGCCTTCTGGGTCTTTTGGGGTGCTGCCTGGTATTCGGCGAGCGCGGCCTGCAGCGTTGGGTCGTTGGGAACGGTCCGTAGCGGGCCGATCACGTAGTCGTCTGCCGTGTTGATCGGGTGACTCACGCCGAGCCATTTCTGCAGGTAGATGAAGGCCGCGTGCTGGCCTTCGCCGTTGTGGTTGTACGGCGGACCGTACGTTGCGGTACCGCTCGTGCCGTCCAGCTCGGTGGCGGCCGTCTCGACGAAGTTGGCGGGCAGTTGGCGTGCCCACTGGGCGACTGTGCTGGGCTTCTCGTCGGGAGAGGAGAACAGCACCGCGAGCAGGATCGCCAACAGCGCGATCACGCCGACGGCGATGCACGCCTCTTTGACGAGGTCATACGGCTGGTAGGCGCCCATCCAGGGCTTGGTGTCGTCCTTCGGATGAAGCAGGCTCACGAGCCGGCTCCGACGGTTGCGGGCGGCGGGGTTGGCGGCGCTTGAGCCTCGCCGGCAGATGCGCTCACGAGTCGTGCTTTGAGCTCGATCGGCGGGACCACGCCGTGGCGGCGCACGAGCAGCACGTGTGCAGACACGAGCACCACCACTGCGATCGGCAGCAGCAGCACGTGGTAGCTGTACATCTGGCCGAAGTTGGTGACGTTGAAGAACGCGCCCACGCCGACGGAGTTGAGCCCGTCCTTGGCCTGCGTGGAGATCCACTGGGCGTCGAAGTTCTGCTGGGAGACGTAGCCGGTGAGCGCGGTGGGGACCGCGACGAGGAACGTGATCGCGCCGGTGATCCACACGCGTGTGCGCCCGCCGCGCCAAGCGGCCATCCAGTACTTACCCCATAGGTGCACGACCATCGCGAAGAAGAACAGCTCGACCGCCCACATGTGAATGCTGTTGAAGAAGTGCCCGATGCCGGTGTAGTGCCACCAGGCCGGCCCCTTCAACGCGAGGATCGTGCCGGAGGTGATGATCACGACGAGCGCGGCGATGCTGGCGACGCCGAACATGTAGATCCACGAGGCGACGTACGTGGGCTGGCCGTCTGGCAGCAACTTCTCCGGCGGCAGCGCCGCGACTGCCTTTTCGCGGACTTTGACGGTCCAGGAGCTCTCGTGTGCGCCGCTCATGGTGCGCCTCCGCCGCGCCGAGCGGCGGCCCGGCGAGCAGCACCGGGGAAGGGCACGAACAGCGCGATCGCGAACACGACGAGCATCGAGGCGATCACGAGCACGTTCGCGAGCGGCAGCTTGATGAAGTGCCAGTGCACCACGTGCGCGGGGTGGTTGAGGTTGAAGACCGCGCCCATCACAGCTGTCATGGCTGGGTGGCTCATGATCTTGCCCCTGCGGCGTCCGCGATCGGGCGGCGAACCAGCGGCGAAGGGGGCGTAGGAGCCATGGGGGCAAACTACGCGTCGCCCGGGGTTATGTGCATCCGTAGAACTGCGCAGACAGTCGTCAGTAGTTCTCCTACATCTCTCCGCTTTGCTGCGATATGCCGGTTGAGCGCTACTCTCGATCAGGCTGGCTGGGCGCTACGCTCGGAGCATGCGCCCACTGCCGACAGCTCCGCTCGCGGCCGGCTCGTTGATTGCCAGCTACGGCGTGGTCGCGGCCACTGGCTCACGTCCGTTTGGTGGGGTCGTGCTGGCGGCGGGTGGTCTGTGCTGCATCGAGATCTGGCGTCGGCGCCACGGCACGCGCACCGCGGCGCGGCTCGGTGCCACCGGCTTCGCGGCGTTTGTCGCTTCGCACCTGCTTGCGCTGGCGCTTGGCCCGTGGCCAGCGGTGCTGATCGTTGCGGCGGTCATGGCTGGAGCGGCTTGGGCGCTGGCGGACTCGCGCCTGTACGAATCGCCGGCGACGCTGGCATTCCGCTCCCCGTCGCAGTAGATTGCGCGTTATGGCACATGCGATCGCCTCCCCCTCAGGAGCAATCGAGAACGCGGCGCCTGCCGCGCCTGAGCGCCCCGACTTCCAGATCGTGCCGCGGGCCGGGCTGCCGATCGTCGCGGTCGTCCTCGCTCTGCTGATCGCCGGGATCGCCTCCGACAAACTGTGGCCGCTGGAGTTCCTGCACGTCGTCGGCGGCGCGGCTTGGACGGTCATCGACCTGTTCCTTGGCTTCGTGCTGGGGCCGATCATGGGCAAGCTGTCGATCCCGGCGCGTGTCGAGTTCACCACGCGGCTGATGCCCAAGATGGTGCTGATCATGCCCACGGTCGTGACCGTCACGCTCGCGGCTGGCTGGCAGCTTTCGACCCACTTAGGGACCAACCTGACGGTGAACCCTCTGCATGGCTGGGTGGTGGCGAGCTTCATCGTCGTCGGTGTGATGGCGGTGATCGCGCTCGGCCTGCTCGAGCCGGCGAACATCGCGGTGCTGACGGAGCTGAAGAAGCCGCAGCCGAACCCCGAGGTGATCGAGCGACTGATGAAGCGGTTCATCTACTCGGCGGGCGCCACCGGAGCGATGCAGGTGGCGACGCTCGTGATCATGACCAAGCTGGCCACCGGATGAGCGAGCGGCGCCTGCCGCCTGTGACGCAGCTGGGCATGCTCTCGCTGGCCCTGGTGCTGGTCGCCGGTATCTACCTCTCAGCGCATCTCCCCCAGCACGTCTCGCTTGGCCCTGCCGTGGCGCTGCTCGCGGCCTCGGCGGTGGTGCTGGTCGTTAATCTGCTGGCGCTCGCCCGGGTCGATGGGTTCGCCTGGGGGCGCTTCTTCGAGATCGGCAGATGGGCGCTGCTGGCCTACCTGGTGATCGCGGGGATGATCGAGTACGTGTTCCTGCGCAATCACACGAGCGGTGGCCCGCTCGTGGTGATGACGCTGTCGCTACTTGTGTTCGCGGTCAACGTGCCCGTGCTGGTCGGCTTCACCGTCGCTCGCTACGACTGATCGGCTGCCTATCTGCCGTCGGTGTGCTCGTCTCGGCTTGGGGCGATCGGCCAGATCTGTCGATCGCTGCGACTTCCTGATGCGCCGACAGTGGCGCATGATGCGCCGAATTTGGCGCATAGCTAAGCAAATGGCCCCATGTCGGCCAGGTAGCGACGTAGCAGTGGATTGGAGAACCTCCAATCGCCGCGAGCCCTGCTTTCAATGATGGCTGCGTCGCGGAGGGCTTCCAGTGCGCGGCGCACTCCACCTCGCGGCAGGCGTGTATAGACCGGTTCGCCGCGCGCGAGGCGCTCGGCCACCACGAGCCCGAGCTTGTGCAGGCGACGGATTCGCTCGACCGTCTGCTCGTGGCTGACCCGGTCGACCCGGAGCGCCGCGAGCAGCCCCTGCTCGACGATTTCTAGGTCCACCTTCCTCGTGTCGAGTTCGATCGTCGTCAGATGCGCCTTCTGCGCGATCAGCATGGTTGTGCGCGGGTGCAGCTCGCCGTAGTCGACGATCCGCGACAGGGCACCACCTTCGATTTCGCAGTCATCGGCGGCGAACCGCTCGGCCAGCCCCGCCACCCAGGCATCGTGGTCGATCGGGCGTAGGTCGTGAAAGCCGCCGAATTGATGCAGCGCTCGATGGACAGGTGTGAACAGGTCGCGCATCAGGTGCTCGAGGCTTCCAGCGAACAGGTAGCTGACACCACCAGAGCGCTGGAAGATCGCGCGCATGCGCTTGGTTAGACGATCGGCGTCGCCGTAGGGCTGGTGTTGGCTGGCGATCTCCTGAAACTCGTCGAAGAACACCACGATCTCCTTGTTGTCCGCGGCCGCGATCCTTGCGGGGAGCGCGAGCGCATAGTCGAGATAGCCGTCCGGGTCGCGCGCCGCAAGCCCAGGCCTGAAGGCGATCTCGAGCTCCTCTCCGAGCTGCGCCTTGGACTTCACCACCGCCGAGGTTTGCAACGCGTCCGCCACGAAGCGTCCGGCACGGCGCGTCTGGTGCAGCGCTCGCCTGAGCGCGGAGCGATTGGCGATCGTAGCCGTGACTAGTGCCTCTGCCAGCTCGGGGGCGGTGGCAATCCGGAACAGGTCCACGGAGACGGTGTAGAGCCCGCGCCTGCTCAGCCGGCCGAGGACCGCGTCGCATACGCTCGTCTTGCCGGTGCGGCGAGCGCCGGCAAGCACGACGCTCGATCCACCCGCCAGGGTAGCCGTGATCTCGCGTACGTCGATCTCCCGCCCGATCATCTGGCTGGCGGGTATCGGCTGGTCGGTGGGGAAGACGTCGCTGCTTCGCAGGCGTGGCACCGGTCCATTATATGCACCGAATGTGGCGTATCATGCGCCAGATACGGTGCATCAAGAAATTGCACTTGTCCGGGCTGCCATGCGCGCGGCGGCTCGGACATAATCTGTATCAATGAGGGCGATACAGATCGTGGAGGAGTCGGGCCCCGATAGCGGGCTGGCGCTGGTAGAGCTACCAGCGCCTGAGCCGTCGCACATGCTTACGCCGGGCTCCGGTGTGGTCGTGGAGGTACACGCCGCCGGCGTGTCGTTCCCCGAGCTCTTGCAGACGCGCGGCCTCTACCAGATGAAACCGCCGCTGCCGTTCGTGCCTGGCAGTGAGGTGGGTGGCGTGGTGTTGAGCGCCCCGGAGGGCGCGTCGGTCAAGGCCGGCGATCGCGTGGCTGCGTTCTGCGCGTTGGGCGGGTTCGCTGAGACGGCGGTAGCGCCTGAGTTCTTCACGTTCGCGCTCTCGCCCAAGCTCGACTTTGCCCAGGGCGCTGCATTGATCCTCAACTACCACACCGCGTACTTCGCGCTACTACTGCGCGGGCGCGTAAAGGCAGGCGAGACGGTACTCGTCCACGGCGCCGCCGGAGGTGTGGGCACTGCCAGCCTGCAGGTCGCCAAGGCCCTTGGTGCCAAGACGATCGCGCTCGTCTCCACTGAGGCCAAGCGGGCGGTCGCCGAGGCCGCTGGCGCGGACGAGACGGTGCTGCTCGGCGAGAGCTGGAAGGACGAGGTGCTGGAGCGCTCAGGCGGTGGTGTGGACGTGGTGCTCGACCCCGTGGGCGGCGACCGTTTCACCGACAGCCTGCGCTCGCTGCGCGAGGGCGGGCGGCTGGTCGTGGTCGGCTTCACCGGCGGCGCGATTCCTGAGGTGCGTGTCAACCGGTTGCTGTTGAAGAACACCGAGGTAGTGGGTGCCGGTTGGGGTGCCTACGCGATGGCCAGGCCGGAGCTCAACCGCGAGATCGGCGCCGCGATCAACCGCATGGTCGACGACGGCTTCGTCTTGCCGCCGATCGGCGAGCGCTTCCCGCTGGAGCGCGCAGCTGACGCGCTGAAGGCGCTTGAAGAGCGTCGCGCCACGGGCAAGATCGTGCTCGACGTATGCTGAGATCAAGGCTTGGGTGGCGCTTGAAGGTAGATGAGACGATCGGCCAGTTGCTGGTCTGCGATCTCGGCGATGGCGGCAACTAGTGGGCCGATGCCCGCCGCACGGCGCGAGAACCTCGACGAAAGCGCAATCAGCACACCTGGGTGATGCTGCCCGGCGACGAGATGATCGGCAGAGATGCGCGTGAAGTCAGCGACGTTCTCCGTGAGCAACGTACGCTCGTCCGCGATCGCCGCCGCGAAGACCTCTGGGTCCGAGCTGCCTGCCAAGCCGAGCTGTGTGACGGTGCGAGCGTCGACGTCGCGCGCGCGCAGGGTTTCGGCAAGGCCGGGCGAGTACATCTCGTCCAGCAATAGCCTCAATGCGTGTCAGCGGCCGCGGTTTCGCGACGGTGCAACTCGACGCGTGCCCCAATCTCATTCGGGTAGGCGGCTCGATAGCGAAGCGCGGCGTCCACCTGCGATCGGGTGAGAGTCGAGTCTGCGATGAGCGTCGCGACGGGATTAGCCTCTCCCTCCAAGTCCTCCATCCACATGACGACCTCCCAAACGTCGGGGCCACCAAGCAGCCCCGCCCGCCGTCCAGCTGGGCCGTCACGGAAGGTGACGAGCGGATGTTCGTCGCGGCGGGCGCCCTCCTCGGCATAGCGGCGAAGTCGATCGGAGAGGGTCTCACCGGCGGTGCGAGCCCGCAGGCGAAGGCGCTCCGCAAGCGCATCGTCGAGGCGTACGGAAACGTTGACCGACACGGTATTCAGCGTAGCACAACGTATGCGTACCACTCGGGCGCCAATCTCGACCTTCACGGCGATCGCTGAATGACAAGGCGCAGCCAGCCGGCCTGAGATGGCGCAGCCAGCCGACCTCGGGTTGTCCCCACCATTCGCCTGATGGCAGCCCCCCTCGACTCGGTGGTCGCCCTCATCGACAGCGGCAACGGTTGTGTTCACGATTCCAAGTACATGAGCGCCACCGTCGGACCGCTCGCTGCCACGCCTGTCGAGGAGGAGCCCATCCCCTCAACGCGCGAGAGCCCCACGCCGGAGGAGATCCAGGTGCCGGTGATGGAGAACCTCGATCGCGCGATCACAGGTGTAATCACCGCCGTGCCGCCGCTGCTGCTCTTGCTTGCCGCGTTGCGCACCTGGAACCATGAGCTGCACTGGCGGGATATCGCGATCTTCCTGGTCATGTACGTACTCACGGGGCTGGGCGTGACGATCGGCTTTCATCGCCTGCTCACACATCGCAGCTTTCAGACATCACCTGCGCTGCGCGGGGTGTTCGCCGTGCTCGGCACGATGGCAGTCGAGGGGCCGGTCATCTCCTGGGTGGCAGACCACCGCAAGCACCACACCTACTCCGATCGCCTCGGCGATCCGCACAGCCCACATGTCGACCACGGCGTCGGTCTAGGTGGTGCGCTGCGCGGCTTGCTGCATGCACACGTCGGCTGGCTGTTCGATCACAGCCAGCGTGGTGCTCGCGAACGCTTCGCCCCCGACCTGCTGGCCGACCCGGTCGTGTCGTTCGTCGACAAGACGTTCCTGCTGTGGTCGTTGGTCGGGTTCGCAATTCCGTTCGGGCTTGGCGTGCTGCTTGGCGGCACGGTTGACGCGGGTCTGGAGGGAATGCTGTGGGGCGGGGTGGTGCGCATGCTCGTGCTGCACCACGTCACCTACAGCATCAACTCGCTGTGTCATTTCTTTGGTAGGCGTCGGTTCGCTACCGACGATCACTCGCGCAACCTGATGTGGCTGGCGCCGTTCTCCTTGGGCGAGGCGTGGCACAACAACCATCACGCGTTTCCAACTTCGGCGTTTCACGGTATGGCGCGCCGCGAGCTTGACATCTCGGGCCTGGCCATATCTGGACTCGAGCGTTTGGGCCTCGTGTGGGACGTGCAGCGCATCGGCGCCGCCCGTCAGGCGACGAAGGCACTCTGAGCATTCGCCACCACTGCAGCTCGCGACCGTGAGGTGGTCTGCGCAGGCGCTGCTTGGGCGGCGCCATGAGACGATTGCGGGCGTGAGCCAGCGCGCTCGATTCCCGATGAGCCTCTCGCTTGCGCCCGGCGTGAAACCGCGGCGCTGGATGCCGACGCTTGCCGCCGGTCTGTCGATCGGCGAATACGCCCGTTCGTTGGAGCGCCGTCTGGCGCTCCTTACCGCAGTGCTGCTCGCCGCGATCTGGGCACTCAGTGGGCAGGGCTACTTCTGGCCCGCGTGGGTGTGGCTCGGGCTTGGTGACCTCGTGCTGCTGGACTTCAGCGCGAGCTGGGCCTGGCGCCAGCCCCGCGGGGCAGTTCGCCGCGTGGCGTGTGTATGGGCGCTGGTAGGCGCGGCCGCCGTAATCCTGATTTTCACGTGGCTGTTGACGTGGCTGTTGGCCGGGGTGCACACCTTCTGGCCGGCGTGGGCGCTGCTGGGTCTTGCCACCAGCGGTAGCGCCTACTCGCTGATCGCGCTACACGACCGCGTACTGGTCGCACATGGGCGCCGTGCTCTGCGCGCGCGGATCGACATGCTCACGCGTACCCGTCGCCAGGCTGTCGATGCCCAGGCGGCGGAGCTCAGGCGAATCGAGCGCGATTTGCACGACGGCGCGCAGGCGCGTTTGGTGGCACTGACGCTACAGCTCGGACGCGCCGAACTGCGCGTGCGGGATCAGCCTGAGATTCGTGGCCTGATCCTCGATGCCCAGCGCGAGGCGCATCATGCGATCGCCGAGCTACGCGACCTTGCTCGCGGGATCGTGCCGCCGCTGCTCGCCGACCGTGGCCTCGTCGCGGCGGTGGAATCACTTGCTGCTCGCTACGGCCTTGGCACTGCCATCGAGGTTGATACCCGTCGCTGGCTAGCGCCCGCCATCGAGAGCGCCGCCTACTTTGTAATCGCCGAGGCGCTCACCAACACCGCCAAGCACGCTCGCGCCCAGCGCAGCTGGATATTGCTGCGTGACGAGCACCGCACGCTGGCGGTAATCGTCGGCGACGACGGACGTGGTGGTGCCGATCCGAGTGGCTCAGGCCTCGCCGGGCTGCGCGCCAGGGTCGAGGCGCTCGATGGCAGCCTGCTGGTGGACAGCACTGATGGCAGCGGCACCATCCTGGAGGCGAGGCTGCCGTGCGGGTAGTGATCGCTGAGGACCTCGCGCTGCTGCGGGAGGGACTGGTGGCGCTACTGCGTGAGAACGAGATTGAGGTTGTTGCGCAGGTGGAGGATGGCCCGGGGCTTCTGCGCGCAATCGCCGGGCACAAGCCCGACCTCGCGATCGTCGATGTGCGCCTGCCGCCGACGTTTAGCGACGAGGGTCTGCTGGCTGCGATCGAGGCCCGCCGCCGGCAGCCTGCGCTCGGTGTTCTCGTCCTCTCCCAGTACGTAGAGACCGCCTACGCGAGCGAGCTGATCGGCAAAGACACCGCCGGGATCGGCTACCTGCTCAAGGAGCGGGTCGGCGATGTGCGGGCCTTCCTCGATGCGCTGCACACCGTGGCCGCAGGCGGCACCGTGCTCGATCGCCAAGTAGTCGCCGAGCTGCTCGCCCCGCGTGACGGTGCCACGGGTGCGCTCTCAGGACTAACTGCACGCGAGCGTGAGGTGCTGGCGCTGATGGCCGAGGGGCGCTCCAACACAGCCATCGCCGAGAGCCTGATCGTTACCCCGGGTGCCGTTGAGAAGCACATCACCAGCATCTTCGCCAAGCTCGAGCTGCCCGCCTGCCATGACGATCATCGCCGGGTGCTAGCCGTGCTTGCGTATCTACGCGTCTCGAAGTAGGCGATCCCGGCCACACGGCTGTGACCTGGTAAAAACTCTCGAACTCGCTGCGGTGCGAGCTCTAGGATCGGCGCGCGCGCCAACACACGAGACCGGTGCCCATGCGGCGCCGATTGAAACCAAACAGATGTGGGAAGGATGGGCGATGGGCTCTGACGTATTGGCGCGGGTGCGCGCTGAAATCGATGCTCGACTGGTGGAGCTGCGCCCTGCGGTCGCCGAGTACGACCGCCTGCTTGACGCCGAGCGCGCGCTGGCTGCCGATGCTGTCAAGGCCGCTCGCCCCGCCAAAGCCGTGCGCCCCGCGAAAGCCGCGCGTCCGAGGAAGGCCGCGCGTCCGGGGAAGGCCGCGCGTCCCGCCAAAGCCGGGCGTCCGGGGAAGGCCGCGCGTGCCGTCAAGGCTGCTACTGCCAAAGCCGTCCGCCCGACAACCGCTCCTGAGCGTCGCGGCAGGCGTGGTTCCGCGGCAGGCGCAATCAAACGCGCCGCCTCTAGCTCGCATGACGCATCACAGCAGGCGATCGTGGCGGCGCTGGAGCACGGCTCACATACGCTCAGCGAGCTCGTGTTGGTGACGGCGATCGCTGCCTCTGAGCTTCGTCAGGGCGCACGGCATCTACAGCACGCGGGCACGATCACGCGGACCAAGCGCGAAGGTAGGACTGCTTATGCGCTGGCGGTCGCTTCGACCGGCTGACGGGCGACCTTCGCCGCCTCTATAGGCCCCAGGAACGGTGTGAGCAGGAAGTAGGTCAGCTGCGGTGCCGCGGCGGGCAGGTCCGCGAGGCAATCGTTCTCAACGTAGTGATGCAGCACCTGCCAGATGCCGCCGGCGATCGCCTCGGCGGCGATCGCGGGCACGTCTGCGCGTCCGCGCGCGAGCTCGTACGCGGGCCTGATGTAGGTGGCGAATGCTGCCAGCGAGGAGTTGCGGATCTCGATCGCCTCGGGGCACGCGGCGAACGTGTCGACGACGCTCAGATGGGCGTGGGCAGGCTCGGAGGCGAGGTAGTCGATCAACGCGTGCAGTCCCGCCTGGACCGCCCGCGGCCAGTCCTCCTGGCGAGCCTGATAGGCGTCGACTGTGATCGTCAGGGCCTGGTGCATGCCCACCTTCTGCGCGCCCAGGAAGGCGTCGTACTTGGAGGAGTAGATGTCGTAGAAGGTCTGGTGGGAGACGTTGGCGCGGCGGGCGATCTCCGGGATCGTGAGCGCCGCGAGTCCCTTCTCGGCGACGATCGCGGCGGTTGCGTCGACGATCCGCTCCTGCTGACTTTTGACGATGAACTGGCGCGGCAGGTCGCTACGGCCGCTCGGCAGTCGGCCCTCCGCGCGCCGTGCGCGCTCGGATGAGAGTGAGGCTGTGTCGCCAGGCTCGCGTGGCTTTGCCTTGGGCGCCTGCAGGCCGTCTGGCAGGCGCCGCGGATAACACGTAGCCCACGCTGTCAGCTCGTCAGCCAGCCCTGGAAGCTCGCTCGCCCGGCCCTCGCGCAGACGTGCTGCCGTCACCTCGCGGATCCCGCCGAGGATTGCCTTGACCGTCAAGTCTGCTGTGTTGTCCGCTGCTCCGTCACGGCTCGTGTAGATGCGCCCCTCCAGTCGATCCAGAGCGCGCCTGCGTCGTTCGAGCGCGCGCGAGCCCGCGCCGAAGGCACCGAGCACGAGCAGTGAGGTTGTCTCGGGCTCCGTCGCGGCGAGCTCGGCCCACGCGCGCATCGCTACCACCAGACGCTGCTCGCGGGAAAGCTCCACGTTGTAGGCCTTCATCACGGTCATCGCGGCCTGCCCCAGCACATCGTCGTAGGCGCTTAGGAACAGGTCTTCCTTGTCGGCATACAGGCTGTAGAAGGTTGGCTGGGAGACGTGCGCGAGCTTGGCCAGATCGACGATCCGCACCCCCGGGTAACCCTTCTCGGCGATCAGCTCGATCATCGCCTTCTGCAGGCGGCTGCGCTGATCGCGCTTGACCAGTTCGGGGTCCAGTCCGTGTGTGCCCGTGGGTAGTGGCCGGTAGCGCTCGGTCTTGTCCTCGAGTGTTCCAGGACTTCCGTCCGGCGGGCGCGACGATCGTGCGTCGGCCTGTGGCGGCGTGTCTGTCGAGTTGCGAGCCGCCATCCAGAGCTACCTCCCAATTGACCCTAAGAACTCAAGATTACCAAACTACCTGTACAGGCTAATCTGAGTATTGAGACTTAAATCTCTATTAGTCTCAAAAGGTCAAGGCACCAAGATCTGTGGCTGGGAGCGGAAAATGGGCCTTGTAAAGACCATTCGACTCGATTGGGCTCGAGCTCTCAGCCGGCGATCGTGTGTGACGTGCCAAGCACTGCGCCAGATGCGTCGAGTGCCTCCACGGCCACGTACGCCTCGGCGCTGGGCGTGGTGATGGCTGTCTCAAAGCCACTGCGCGGGGCGCTGGCCACGGGAGCTAGCTGCTGTGGTGAGGGGCCGGCAAGGACCTCCCAACTGGCGGTGCGCGTGTCGCCGTTCCAGCTCGCGTATACCGTCACCGGCGCGCCCGTACTTGCCGTGGAGGCGGCGACCGCGGGTGGTTCGGTGGGGGTACCAGTCCACGGGAAGCGGTACGTACGATACGCCTCGTAGGAGCCGTGCATGTGGGCGTCGTACAGAAGCTGCCCGCCGGCGGTGAATTCCGAGAAGTACGGCTCGGCGCCCCAGCCCACGAACACATTTCCGTCTTCCAGCGATTGCACATTGCCCTGGCTGCCCGCTAGCAGCGTCGGGTTAGAGTGCTCGTACTCGGCCACCACCGTGTCTGTCTTGGCCTTGGCGTTGACCGACAGGATCAACGCGCGCGACTGCGGGTGGACCTTCGGCACGCCGCCGTTGTCGAACACGCTGATCACACCGCTGGGCAGCATCGTCGCGTCGTGCTGGTAGGCCGTGTCGGCGCCGGAGGCGAGTTTGAAGCTCGAGTGCCTGCCGCCGATGTGCGTGAGCACCTGGCCGGTGGCCGTGTTCAGTTCGTACAGCGTCGAGGTGTTGCGCGCAGAGATCAGCGTTCTGCCGTTCGCCAGCGGGTCGATCGAGTTCATGTGGAAGTAGTCGTAGGGCCAGGCCATGCTCGATCCTGTAGCGGTGCTGTAAGAGTCGCTCAACGCGACGTGGTTGAGGCTCGCCCATTCCTTGCGCACGAGGCCCGTCCCCAGGTCGATTTCCTGGAAGATGCTGTCGGTCACCGCGGCGCCGCTCGGCCCGCCCAAAGCGGAAAGGTTGCACTGGATCGGGTTGAACACCGTCAGCAGCCCTGTGCCCTGGGGCGTGATGCGGAATTCGTGTAGATCCGCGAGCATGCCGTTGCCCGCGCGAACGCGCCCGATCTGCTGGTAGGAGGTGTTGTCGATGATCTCTTCGCCCTCGCCGAAGCCCTGCGGCGGGATGTAGCCCTGCCACCACGTCAACACCTGCTGGCCTCCGTCCGCTTGCACCTGCAGGTTGGTTGCGAATTTTTGCGGTGCTAGCGGGTGGAACCACACGAGGTTGCCGTCTTCTTCGAAGATCATGAGCCCGTTCGGGCCGGGCCCGTTGTATGGCGCGGTGAACAGATCCCCCGTGCTGGTCCCCGATGCGTGGGACGTCTCGATGACGTCTGGGGCCTTTAGTTCAGGGGCCGAGTGGAAGTGCTGCCACTCGTCAGGGTCCTTGATTGCGCTGCTCGAAGAGGCCGCACCGGCCAGTGAGACATCCTCGTGGGCGATCACGAACCTGAAGGCAAACGACTGCGTCCTCGATCCCACCTGCACCTTGCCGCGCACCGTCACCGTCTCGCCCGACAGGAACGGCTTGCGGGGCACGAAGCTCGCGCCGTCCCCCTGTGAGTAGGCCCGCAGGCTCCCCGCGTGTGGACCGCTCTCAGAGCCGAGCACGCGTATGTCGCTGATCGCGCCGATTGGCGCGCCCAGCAGGCTGATCTGCGTGGCCGGGGAGGCGACATAGGAGTCCGGCAGCGGCGACACCGCGAGCGTCGTTCCCGGGAGAATCGCGGAGCGGTTGAGCGCTGTGGGCGTGCAGCGCCCGGCACTCGGCGCGGTGTAGGCCGACTGCTCGGCTGCGATCCGCCGCGAGGCGAACACCAGCGCGGCGGCACTGGCGATAACCACCAGCGCTGAGCCCCAGAGCAGGCTTTTACGTAGCCGCATTGTGATTGAAGTGGTTCATCGGAGGGCGGGCTAATCCTTTGGCGGTTTGCGCAGCTTTACGTCAGTTTGCAGGGCTTTGCACAGCTTTGGGCGCGCGATGATCCTAGGTCGTGGACACCCGCGCGCGCTAAGAAGTTGCGAAGAGCTCGTAAATGCCGAGCGAAACGCTTCGCGAACATATCCAGGCTACCTCCTGGAGGGGCAGATGGCGCAGAGCGTCTCCCGAAATCCAGTGGTCTGACCTTCGATCAGCGACTCGCTCGCGAGGCCGCCAGGCTCAGGCTCGATACGCTTAGCGACGGATGACACAGAGTGACCGGCATATACCCGAGAAGGAGCGCTGCTCTGCGTGCAGCGGCGCGGGTTGGACTTGGTATGAGGCCGAGCCGGAGGGCAAGTGGATCGTGTGCCGCGAGTGCATCGGCACCGGGCGCGCCGACCACAAGGGACGCAAGCGGTTGAAGCCGGACGAGGCCGCGGCCTCTTAGCTGACGCCATCACCTCGCGCAAACCGAATCAGGTCCGCGTGATCTCCCGTGTCGACAGCCTTGATCAGGGCTGCCATATAAGTTGCTCTGCCTGAGCCGTCAAGGCCGAGATCTGTCTTGCCCCACGTGAACGGCTCAGTGCTGATTGAGACGAGGTACAGGTCGGCCATCATGCGAGTGCAGCGACCGTTCCCGTTGGGGAAGGGGTGGATACTGGCCAGACGACTGTGGATCTTCGCCGCCAACGCGTCGGGCTCGAAGACGCTTTGAGCGTGCCACAGCTTCGCGTCATCGAACAGTAGTTGCGACTGCGTTGTGATCAGGTGGATCTCAACCCCGATCCGGGATGAGGCACTCCAGATCCTCTTGCTCGAGTGGTGTGGCACCTGCCGGCTCCGGGCCGATGCTTCGCACATTGAACGTCGGGTGTGGTGGCTTGGCAGGCGGGACGGAGGTCACTTCTCTCGTGGTGATCGACTGCGCCTGGCTCGCCAGTGGCTGCCGCTGGCCACAAGCTGTTGCGCGTGTCGCTCGATAGCCTCGCCGCGGCGGTCATCCTCGATGTCCTGTGCCTCCAGCGCCATGGTTCGGGCTGCATAGCCAAGCGGCTGCGCTGCCACTGCCCTGGCCTGGGTCATGACTGTCTGCTCGAGCGTGGAGTTCGGCACGAGTGCGTAGACGAGTGTGCAGTCCAGGGCGCTGGCTACCTCTGACAGCTTGCCGATGGTGACACCACCGCGAAGCTCGGCGTGCTCCAGTTGGTTTACTGCGGCCCCCGATACCCCCAGCCGTTCGGCGAGCACGGCTTGGCTCATCCCGAGCGCTCCTCGGATGGCGCGTATCCAGCCCGAGCGCGGTCGTGCGGCTATGGGCTCTAGCTTGGTGGCACTGAACTTTCGGTCAAGCTCACGTCGGGCTTGTGCTGATCTCTCCGATGGTTGCATAGCTATAGGTTAGCATCGACAGCCTATCTCTATAGCTATGGATTAACAAACAGACCGATTATGCCAATCTATTACCTAGCGAAATTCAGAACACCGGCGTCTCTGCGTAATCCCCGAACACCTGCTGCAGCGACTCGATGATCTCGCCCTCGCTGGCGTGCGCGCGGGCACATACCAGCAGCGGCTCCATCAGGTTGCGGTCCTCGTGCGCGGCGTCCTCGCGTAGCGCTGCCAGCGCGCGCTCGACGGCCGCGCCGTCGCGCTTGGCTCGCGCGGCCGCGAGGCGGCCAACCTGCTTGCGCTCGAGCGCGGGGTCGACCCGTAGCGTGGGGATTGGTACCTCGTCGTTGGCGACGTAGCGATTGACCCCGACGACGACGCGTTCGGCGCCGTCGATCTCTTGCTGCAGGGCGAACGACGCGTCGGCGATCTCCCGCTGCGGGTAGTTGAGCTTCACCGCCTCGACCATGCCACCGAGCTCGTCGATCTTGTTGAAGTACTCGTAGGCGCGTTGCTCCATCTCGTCGGTGAGCGCCTCGACGAAGTAGGAGCCGCCGAGCGGGTCGACGGTGTTGGTGACGCCCGTCTCATGGGCGATCATCTGCTGGGTGCGCAGGGCGATCGTGACCGCCTCCTCGGTGGGCAGCGCGAGCGCCTCGTCGTAGGAGTTGGTGTGCAGCGATTGGGTGCCGCCGAGCACGCCGGCGAGCGCCTCGATGGTGGTGCGCACGATGTTGTTGAGCGGCTGCTGGGCGGTGAGGCTGACGCCGGCCGTCTGGGTATGGAAGCGCATCTGCCACGAGCGGGGGTTCTTGGCGCCGAAGGTCTCGCGTAGCTCGCGCGCCCAGATGCGCCGGGCGGCGCGGTACTTGGCGATCTCCTCGAAGAAGTCGATCTGGGCGTTGAAGAAGAACGACAGCCGTGGTGCGAAGTCGTCGACGTCGAGGCCGCGTTCGACTGCCTGCTCGACATACGTCAGGCCGTCCTTGAGCGTAAACGCGAGCTCCTGCTGGGCGGTGGAGCCGGCCTCACGGATGTGGTAGCCGGAGATCGAGATCGGGTGCCAGCGAGGCATGCGCTGGGTGCACCACTCGATCATGTCTCCGCACAGGCGCATCGCGGGGTCGATCGGGAAGCACCACTCCTTCTGGGCGATGTACTCCTTGAGGATGTCTGCCTGGATCGTCCCGGACAGGCGCTCGCGAGGTACCGATTCCCCTACGCCACCCTCGACGCCGGTGGCCTTGCCGCCTGGCGTCTGCCCAGACTCGGCGGCAGCGACGTAGAAGGCGAGCATGATCGCGGCGGGGGCGTTGATGGTCATCGACACCGACACCTTCCCGAGGTCGATACCCGAGAACAGGGTCTGCATGTCGTCGAGTGTGTCCACGGCTACTCCCTCTCTCCCTACCTCGCCGAGTGACCGCGGGTGGTCGGAGTCGTGGCCCATCAGCGAGGGCATGTCAAAGGCGGTGGACAGGCCCGTTTGGCCATGCTCGAGCAGGTAGTGGAAGCGCTCGTTGGTCTCCTCGCTGGTGCCAAAGCCGGCGAACTGACGCATAGTCCATAGCCGACCGCGATACATCGTGGGATGGATGCCACGCGTGAATGGGTACTCGCCGGGCAGGCCGATGGGATCGCCGGGGTCGCCTGAGCCAGCCCCGGGGGCCACGTCGGCGGGGGTGTAGAGCTCGCGCACGGGCTCGCCTGAGAGCGTGCGGAAGCTGTCGGTGCCGGGCCCGGTGCTTATTGCCATTACGGGCCCAATGGTACCCGCCGCGGCTCAGTGGGCGAGCGCTATCTCTTCTTCGGCTTGGGCGCCTGGAGCACGTGCACGGTGAGCTTCTGGATGGTCTTGCCGCCGGCGCTGACCGTGACGAGGGCATTGAGTTTTCCGTAATGGGCGAGCAGCGCGCGCCCGGCGGCGTTGAGCTTGAGCGTGAGTGTCTCGCTGGCGCCGGCGGCGAGCGAAGCGCTGGCGGTGGCGATGACGACGGTCTTGGTCTTGGGCTTCTTCTTCCCGGCGCTGGAGGTGACGGCGGTGATCTTGCCGTGCTTGGCGGAAACCGACGTCAGGTGCACGACCCCGGGAGCTTTTGCGCTGGTGCCGGGACCCGTGCTGCCACCCGCGCCGCCGCTCCCCGTTCCTGTGCCATAGACGACGCCAACGAACGCGGTTTCGGAGGACTCGTGTGAGTAGTCGGCGGTGAAGCCGTTGGCGAGGCCGGCGAACGTGCCTTCGAACTTGCCACCGTCGAGCGCGAAGACGTCGAACTCCTGCCCTGTGGCAGGGGTGAACCCGCCGACGAGGACTGGCGCGAGCGTGCCGCCGCTGGTGAACAGGCCGGGTCCGTTGCAGCAGGGGCTGAACAGCCGCACGGCGCCGAAGCTGGTGGCGCTGGCGATCTCAGGCGAGAACGTGCCGCTGTTGACGAATGCGGATGCCTCCTGCAGCTTTAGAACGGCGCCGGGAGCGACCGTTACGAGACCTTCGTTGTGGCGATCCCGGCCGTGGAGTATCAGATTGCGTTCACGCTGCCCTCCTCGGCGCAACGGGTGTTGGGCATCGCGCGAAGCCGCGGCAAGCGCGACTTCACGGCAAGCGAGCGCGACCTCTTGAACCTGGCGCGCCCGTATCTGATCCAGGCGTATCGCAACGCGCTCGCGTACACGGCGCTTGCGCGGGGCGCGGGTAGGCAGATCGTGGTGGCGGACCTGCAGGGGCTCGTTTGACCAAGCGCCAGTCGCAAGTGCTGCGTCTGGTGGCGATGGGGCACTCAGACGAGGACGCGGCGAGTGCGCTAGGCATAGCTGTGCGCACGGCGTAAAAGCACTTGGAGCACTGCTACAGAGCGCTAGAGGTTGGCGACCGCTCGCAGGCGGCGCGGCTGGCGTGGGCGGCGGCCGGCGAGGGGTAGAGCGGACGTGTTCCGAGCCGGTGGGCGCGCACGTTTGACCAAGTTGAGCAACTTGGCTAACCTCGGCTTGTGTCCTCCATGTACAGCATTGACGAGGCCAAGACGCAGCTGTCGAAGCTGGTTCGCCAGGCGGAGGAAGGCGAGGACGTGGTGCTTTGCAGGGGATCCCAGCCGGTGGCTCGTCTGGTGGCGCTTACGCGCAATGGCGCAACCGTCAAGCGCAAGCCCGGAAGTATGCGCGGACGTGTGCATGTGCCCGACGACTTCGACGAGTGGCCCGAGGACATCGCCAAGGCACTCTGCATCGTGTCGGAACCCGTTTGAGCGGTTGCTGCCCGCGCAGGCGCTGAGCGAGCGCATCCCGATCGTCACCCGCGACCCGGCTTTTGCGGCGTACAGTGCAGTGGCGCTCTGGTAACGGCGGAGCGAAGCACGACGCCGACGAGTGCACCACTGGCTTTGATGAACGCAACGATGCACAAAGAGCTCAGCCGTCTGATCGGCTCCGAGCACGTCGTGGACGCGCCGCCGAGGCAGTCCCCGTACAACGCTGACAGCTCCAACCACAGGGGCGTTGAAGGCCGCGCGGATGCGGTGGCGTTGCCGGGCACCGCGGAGGAGGTCGCCGCGGTCGTGGCGTGGTGCTATGAGCACGACGTGGGGATCGTTCCGCGTGGCGGTGGCACTGGCGTGCTGGGCGGTGCGGTGGCGGTGCAGGGCGGTGTGGTGCTGTCGCTGGAGCGCCTGCGGCGAGTGCGCGAGCTCGAGCCGGAGTTGTGGCGGATGCTGGCGGAGGCGGGCGTGAGCACGCACGACGTGCAGCGCTTGGCGCGGGAGAACGGGTTGATGTTCGCCCCCGACCCGGGGGCGGGCGAGCAGTCGCAGATCGGTGGCAATGTGGCCACTAACGCGGGTGGTCCACATGCGTTGAAGTACGGCGTTACAGGGACTTGGGTGGCTGGCGTGGAGGTGGTGCTGGCCCCGGGGGAGCTGGTGCAGCTGGGTAGCTGGGCGGCCAAGGACGTGGCTGGGTATGACCTGAAGAGCCTCATGGTTGGCTCGGAGGGCACACTGGGTGTGATTACCGCGGTGCGGCTGCGGCTGCTGCCGGCACCGGAGGCTGCAATCGCATCGGTGGTGTTCTTCTCCACCCGCGAGCAGGGCTGCGTGGCGATGCGCACCGTGCTGGCGGCCGGAATGCGCCCGTCGGTACTCGACTTCATGGATGGCGAGACACTGCGCATCAGCGCGGGGGCATACCCGGGGGAGGTGCCGGCGGGGGCGGGCTTTGCGGTGATCTGCGAGGTCGACGGTTCGTGCGAGGAGGCGCACGCGCAGCAGCATGTGCTGGTCGAGTTGCTGCAGGAGCAGGCTATGGCGATCGAACAGACGCAGGACGTTAAGGAACTGTGGCGCTGGCGAGACGGCACGAACCCGGCGGTAACCGCGGCGCGTGGGGGCAAGGTCAGCGAGGACGTGGTGTTCCCGCTGGAGCGCCTGGCAGAGGGCCTCGAGCGTTTCGAGCGGATCGCTCACTCCCACGGCATGCACTCATGTGCGTGGGGGCATGGGGGCGAGGGCAACGTGCACGCGACGGTGCTCGTGGACCCCTCTCAGGAGGTCGAGTTGGACGCGGCGCAGGCCGTGGGTGAGCAGCTGTTCGAGCTGGTGGTGGAGCTGGGGGGATCGGTTGCGGGGGAGCATGGCGTAGGGTTGCTCAAGCGTGGGCGGCTGGCCTTGCAATGGGACGAGAAAGCGCTTGACATGCACGAACAGATCAAACGTGTATTTGACCCGAAGGGCCTTCTCAACCCAGGTAAGAAGCTGGCGCGGTACCCTGCGCGCTCGCTGGGTACTTAGCCGGGCGTAACTCCTGGCAGATCTACTGAAAGGAATGCCAATGAACAAGTCGCAACTGATTGAGGCGATCGCCGCGGATAGTGGTCTGACGAAAGCAGACTCGGCTCGCGCTGTTGACTCGCTGCTGGACACGGTCACGAAGACCCTGAAAAAAGGCGACGAGGTGAGCATCACGGGCTTTGGCAAGTTCTCCGTGGTCAAACGCGCTGCCCGTCAGGGCGTCAACCCACGCACGGGTGAGCGCGTCAAAATCAAAGCGTCGAAGGCGCCGAAGTTCTCCGCGGGGGCGGCTCTCAAGCAGGCGGTGAGCCCGAAGAAAAAATAGATCCGGTCGAGTCCGTCGCCCCCGCGCGCCCACGCTAATGGCGCTCGTCAGCGAGCTGGAGCTCCCCGCGTTTGATTACACGGATCCGTCGATGCGCGGGGAACGCTTCCACGCGGCGATGGACGAGTTGCGCGGCGAGGGCTGGCTAGCGCAGGGGCCGTTCGGCTACATGGTGTTGGATCGCGAGGCGGGGGAGTTCTTCTTGCGCACGCGAGCAGCGACGTTCCCGGGGATGAAGATCGCTGAGATCTTCGGAGTGAGCGAGGGGCCGCTGTACGAGCAGATGCGACGAAACATCCTGCACGTGAACGGCCCCGACCACTCGCGTTTGCGTAGCCTGGTCAACCCGGCGCTGTCACCCCGGGCGGTAGAGCGCTACCGCCCGGCGATGCGGGGCTTCCTGGAGGAATTGTTGGAGGATGCAACGGCGGCCTCGCGATCGTCTGCGACTGTGAGCTGCGAGTTCGTGGAGGCGTTCGCCAAGCCGTACCCGTCGTTGACGATTGCCACCGTGATGGGAGCACCACTGGCGGACGCGCCCAAACTGCACCACTGGTCGAACTGGATTCAGCGGCAGTTCGACGCGGCCAGCATGGCTAGCGAGCGCGAGCAGATCGAGCAGGCAGTGGAGGAGTTCTACGAGTACGCAGAAGGGCTGCTGGCGAAATGCAGGGAGAACCCGGGCGATGATCTGATCTCGACGCTGATCGCCGCAGCCGACCCTGAGCACAAGCCGGAGCGACTCTCTGACGTGGAGTGCATCAACCTGGTGTTCAACGTGTTGGCCGGCGCGGTCGACACGACCCAGAGCCAACTGTCCCACGCCGTGAGGCTGCTGGCAGAACACCCCGAGCAGTGGGCGCTGTTGGTGGAGGACCCCACGCTGGCGCAAGCGGCTGTGGATGAGGCGCTGCGCTATGAGCCGATCACGCCGTTCACTGCTCGCATCACCACCGAGGAGATCGTGTTTCGCGATGTGATCTTCCCCGAGGGAACGATCGTGATGGTGTGCGCGTTCACGGCCAACCGTGACCTCGGCGAGGACGAGCGAGGCGCGGGCGGGCCCGATCGCTTCGACATCGCCGCATCGCGCGGACGCGCTCGCGAGCTGACGTTTGGCGCAGGCGTGCACTTCTGCGTAGGCGCGAACCTCGCACGGGCGGAGCTGGGCGAGGCGCTGTCGTTCCTCGCCACGCGCGTGCGCGGCCTGCAACTGGACGGCGAGCCGGACCTGGAGAGCATCACCGGCATCTACGGTTTGGCGCGACTGCCGGTCACCTTGTCTGTCTGACGCGCCCGTGGAACAATTCGCGGGGGGCCAAGGTAGGCCGTACAGCGACATGAGGTTGTGATGGTGTCTGTATTGACAAGGATGTCGAAGTGGCGGCGCATGGAGCGAGGGTTGGTGCTCGCCGCGTTCGTTGCACTGGCGGTTGGGACGGCGGGTGCGCTGACGCCGTCGAGCTTTGTGGCGCCGGTGGACGCGCTGGTGCCGATTGCGGCACTGGCGCCGGGCAGTGCTGTTGCGGGCCAATACCACGTGTATTCCTGCCGCACCCCCTCAGGCGAAGTCGCCCCTGTGGATGGGTGGAGCGGGGCTACTGCTGGCCCTGGAACGTACGCGCTCGACACATGCGCCCAGCCACGAGGATCGTTGATGGCGGCGCTGCGGGCCGGCGTTGAACGCTCCGCAGGTGTGGGTTCAGCGACGTGGACATTTGGTGCGCCTACGGGCGAGTCGCTGGCGGGCGCAACGCTTTGGCGTGCGGGTGACGCGGACGGTGGCGTGGAAGTCAACGGCTTCTATGAGCTCTGGCTCGCCGGTCCAAATAACGTCGATGGCCCGGAAAACGCGTTCGGGATGTGTATCGGTGATGCGAAATGCCCGACCGGCATTGGAGCTATCGGTGAACCATTCTCCCCGACGAATCGTCTGGTGGTGCCAAGCACCAACCTTGGATCGCATCTGTATGCAAATGCCGAGTGCGGCGGCATCCCGCCATACAACTGCCCGACAGACAGCGGCGACCCGAACGGCTACGCAGCTGTCATCTACCTGTACGCGGCGGACCTGATCCTCGAACAGGACGAAGGTCCTACGGCTTCGAACGTGAGCGGCGAACTGGCCAGCGCGGCGACGGTGGGCGGCACGAGCGATGTGGCGTTCAGTGCGAGCGATCCTGGCTCGGGCGTGTATGAGGCCGTGTTCAGCGTGGATGGTCAGGTGGTGCAGAGGACTGTGGTGGACGAAGACGGAGGTCGCTGTAGGAACGTGGGCCAGACGACGGACGGCCTGCCTGCGTTCCTTTATCTGCAGCCGTGCCCAGCGTCGGTGAGCGCAGACGTTGGGCTGGACACCACCACAATGGCCAACGGTGCGCACCATCTGGTGGTCAGCGTGATCGACGCGGCAGGCAACGCGGCGACCGTGCTCGACAGGAACATCACGATCGAGAATGCCCAGCCGCCAGGTGGACAAGGCGGCCAGTCGGTTGCTGTGGGTGGGCCGAACGGGACCAACGCGTCTACCCAGGCGACGCTGACGGTGAGCTGGAAGGGCGCTAAGGGCAAGCGCCTGACGAGCAGCTATGGGCATCCGCAGGCAATCGTGGGCCGGCTGACCGGCGTGGGTGGCGTGCCGATCAAAGGCGCACACATCGACGTGCTGGCGACGCCGGCGTACGCGGGGGCGAGCGCCGCGGCAATGCTCGGCCCGACGACCGGCGCCGATGGTCGCTTCAGCATGGAGTTGCCTGCCGGTTTGTCCTCGCGCACGCTGCGTGTCATGTACAGCAGCAGGGCTGGCATGCCCCCGGTCGCGACCAAGACGTTGACGCTAAGCGTGCGTGCGGGGGTGACGTTGCGCGTCCTGCCGCGCACCGCGAGTGTCGGGCGCAGCGTGTACTTCTCCGGTCGTTTGCTTGGTGGGCCGATCCCCAGCGGCGGCAAGCTTCTGGTATTGGAGGCGCGCTCGCCCGGCGGTGCGTGGCTCGAGTTCGACGTCATCCGCACGAGCTCGCACGGGCGCTATCGCGCGAGCTATCGCTTCAAGTTCCCTGGGCCCGCGCGCTACCAATTCCGCGTGCTTTGCGAAACGGAGGCCGACTACCCGTTTGCCACAGGCTCATCCCATGTGGTGGGGGTGTCCGAGCGTTGACGCACGCGGATCGAGACGGCGCTTGCATCCCCACCAGGTAGCGTCTATCTTCATACAAATGACGCTACATAGCTCGTCGCCGAAGCATGAAGTTGGTGTGCGTGAGTTGCACGATCAGCTGAGTCGATACGTCCACCATGCCGCTCAAGGTGGCGAGGTGGTTGTCACGATGCGTGGCAGGAGAGTCGCCCGGCTTTCGTCTGTGAACGAAGGAGGCCTGCTCGCCGATCTGCGCGCACGCGGGCTCGTGCGCGAGCCGACCAAACCCAAGCAGCCCAGCACAGGGCGCCAACAACTTCGATCGCTTGGGCCAGTATCCGACCTTGTCGCCGAGCAGCGTCGCTGATTGTCTACTTCGATAAGTCCGCACTGATCAAGCTCATCTTCGCTGAGCAGGGGTCAGACCTCGCCAAGGAGCTCTGGGACCGTGCCGACCTTGTGGCATCCAGTCAGTTGGTATACCCCGAGGCACGCGCTGCGGCAGCACTGGCGTGCCGGATGGGTCGGATCCAGACACGCACGCTACGCCGCGCGGTGCGTGCGATCGACGACTTGTACGGGGAGCTTCGTGTGATTGGCATCGACGGCGCCTTGGCGCGATCCGCCGGCGAGCTCGCGGAGCTTCACGGCCTGCGCGGATACGACGCAGTTCATTTGGCCTCGGTGATCAGCCTCGAAGACACAGGACTCGTCACGGTCACGTGGGATCACGACCTGGCAGACGCAGCAGTTGCATGCGGTTATATGGTCGTTCCCGCGGCGCCCTGACTACGGCCTACGGGCGTCTCTTGTCGCTGATGGAATTCTTACGTGATTAGGTAGGAGTACACGGCTACATAGTCTTCACGAGCGTGTTACACGCCGTGTCAAGCGCTCCACATTGAAAGGGCGGAGGGGATGAGGGCAACGGTGATTGGGCTCGGGCTGTGGGTTGCGCTCGTGCTGGCCGCCGCGCTGTGCGCGGCCCCCGCCGAGGCGAGCGTGGCAGTGGCCCTCTCGCCGCTGAACGGCACGCCCGATGCCTCGCCGCAAACGCAGATCAGCTTTCTCGGCATCCCCGCCGGTGAGATCTCGCACGTCTCAGTAGTCGGATCGCATAGTGGCGGACATAGCGGCAAGCTCGAGGCCTACGCCAGCAGCCCCGGAGCGAGCTTCCTGCCATCGCACCCGTTCACGCAAGGCGAGCGGGTGACTGCAAGCGCCGTCGTCGGACCCGCCCACCACGCCCAGCGGGTGAGCACAACGTTTACGGTCGCTAGCCTGCCCGACTACCGCATCACCGTTGGCAAGCGCACAGAATTGAGCAAGGCGGGCCTCGTTCAGAGCTTCGTCTCCCAGCCCAAGCTGAAGCCGCCAAGCCTGTTCGTCCGAACGAACTCACCCCAAGCAACGCCTGGCGATCTCCTCTTCACGCCCACACACGGCTACGGCCAGTCAGGTGCCATGATCGCTGGCAGCCAGGGCCAGCTGATCTGGTTTCACCAAGCGCCCGCCGGCAACATCGACGCCGATTTGCAGGTCCAGAGCTACCACGGGCAGCCGGTGTTGACGTGGTGGGAGGGCGAGGTCCCACAGCACCTCGGTGTGGGCTTCGGCCGCGATGAGATCTACAGCACCTCTTATACGCCGATCGCCACCGTGTCGGCAGGCAACGGCTACCAGGCGGACCTGCACGAACTGCAGCTCACCCCCCAGGGGGCAGCGTTCATCACCGCCTACACGCTGGTCGACGCAAACCTGTCGTCCATGGGCGGCTCCAGCCACGGGATCCTGCAGGACGCGATCCTGCAAGAGGTGGACGTCAAGACCGGCCTCGTGATGTTCGAGTGGCACGCCTACGGCCACGTGGAACTAAACGACTCCTACTCCTCGCCCTCCGCTTACGACCCAGGCCAGCCGTGGGACTTCTTCCACATGAACTCCGTGTCTGTCGATCCCTGGGGCGACGGCAACTTCATCATCTCCTCACGCAACACGTGGGCCGCGTATGAGATCAACCACATCAGTGGCGCTGTGATGTGGCGCTTGGGCGGCAGGCACCCCAGCTTCAAGATGGGCGCCGGCACCGGCTTTGCCTGGCAGCACGACGCGCGCTGGCAGCCCGACCACACGCTCACGATCTTCGACGACGGCGCCACCCCCAAAGAGCACTCCCAGTCACGCGCGATCCGCGAGCGCATCAACTGGGCGCACCACACCGCGGAACTGGTCGGCCGCTACGTGCGCACGCCGCCGCTGCTCACCGGCAGCCAAGGCAACGACCAGGTGCTCGCCAATGGCAACTCGCTAGTGGGTTGGGGCGAAGTGCCGTACATAACCGAATTCAACCCAGCCGGGCAGATCCTGTTCGAAGCGAACTTTCCCGCCCCAGGGCAGTCCTATCGCGCGTATCGCTTTCCCTGGAACGCGCAGCCCGCCGAACCCCCCGCAGCCGCAGTTACAGCCAGCAGCGGGGAAACGGCCACCGTGTATGCAAGCTGGAACGGCGCCACCGACGTCAGCGAATGGCGCGTGCTTGGCGGGCCCAGCGCGACCGAACTGACCGCCATCGCAAACGCCCCCGCCACAGGTTTTGAGACGGCTATCCCGGTAAGCACCACAGATCCCGAGTTCGTCGTGCAGGCGCTCGGTGTAGGCGGACAGGTGCTTGGCAGCTCCAAGCCGACGGTGCGGTAACGGATGCTCGACGCGAGCTTCTGGCGCGATCGCCGCGTGCTGCTCACCGGCCACACGGGCTTCAAGGGTTCCTGGCTGGCGTTGTGGCTGCAGTCGCTTGGCGCCAACGTGACGGGCTTTGCACTGGATGCGCCCACGCAGCCGTCCCTTTATGAGCTGGCGCGGGTGGGCGAGGGCATGCACAGCTTGATGGGCGACGTGCGCGACCACCACGCGCTTGCCGGCGCGCTCGAGCAGGCGCAACCCGAGATCGTGATTCACATGGCTGCACAATCGCTCGTCCGCCGCTCGTTTGCAGAACCCAGCGAGACATATGCAACCAACGTGATGGGCACGGTCAACATGTTCGACGCTGTGCGTCTGCATGGCGAGCTGGTCCGCGTGGTCGTGAACGTCACCTCGGATAAGTGCTACGAGAACCAGGAGCAGGAGCGGGGCTACAGCGAGGATGAGCCGATGGGCGGACACGACCCGTACTCGAGCTCCAAGGGCTGCTCTGAGCTCGTCACTGATGCGTTTCGCCGCTCGTTCTTCTCCGATCGGAACGACACGCATGTGGCATCAGCGCGCGCGGGCAACGTCATCGGCGGCGGCGACTGGGCACAGGACCGGCTGCTGCCGGACATCATGCGCGCGGCGCTCGCGGGGGAGCGGGTGAGGGTGCGCAATCCAAGCTCGACCCGCCCGTGGCAGCACGTGCTCAACCCGCTGAGCGGCTACCTGGTGCTCGCTCAGGCGCTGTGGCACTCATCGCAGTACGCCCGCGGCTGGAACTTCGGGCCCGCCGCGCAGGACGCGCGTGAGGTCGGCTGGATCGTGCAGCGGGTGAGCGAGCTGTGGCCCGGTCGCTTCCACGCCGTGACCGACCACGGCCCGCATCCGCACGAGGCGCGCTACCTGCAGCTCGACTCCTCACGTGCTCGAGAGCATCTCGGCTGGACCCCACTCCTGGACCTCGATGGCGCCCTGCGGGCGACCGTCGAGTGGTATGTGCAGCTGCGCGATGGCGCGGACATGCGGGCGGTGACGCTTGAGCAGATAGAGAGCTTGACGATCGGCCTCAGCGAGTCGGCCACCGCTCAGCCAAGGACCTCCGCATAGATCTGCTCCATGCGCGCTACGTAGGAGTCGAGTGCGTATTCCTCCCGCAGCCATGTGCGTGTCGCGTCGAGCCCTTGCCGCCCCTCACCCGAGCGCCAGCGCCGAATCGCATCCGCCGTCGCCGGCGGATCTTGCGGGGCGATCACCTGCACGCCGGGACGGCCGGCGAGAACGTCATATACGCCGGCGCCTGGCGTCAGGATCACGGGCGTCCCCGAGGCGATCGCCTCGAGCGGTGCCAGGCCCCAGGCGTAGCGCTGGCTGAGGATCACAAACACGTCGGCGGCCGCATACGTGTCCTTCAGCTCAGCATCAGAGAGCGAGCGACGAGGCAGCGTCACCCGGTCGCTGAGGCCGCGGTCGACTATCTGTGCGGCAAGGCGATCTGCGCAGGCCGGGTCTTCGTGGTCGGACCCCGCGAGCAGTGTGTGGATCGAGGGGTCGTCGCTCAGCAGCGACGTGGCGTCGATCAGATCCTCGAATCGCCGGTGCGCGACCAGCGTGCCCATGCCAACGACCAGGAACACGTCATCGGCGATGCCGAGCCTCGCGCGGGCGGCGGCCCGCTCCGGTGGGTCGAAGAAGTGATCCGGCGGACCGACCGGCACGATCCGCGCCGGCTTGCGGTAGCTACGGCGGACCATCTCTACCTGCTGCGCGCTGAGCACGGCGATCGCGTCGGCGCTACGTGCGTCCAGTAGGTCTGGCCAGGTCAGTGCTGCTTGTATGACGCGCTGAAGTGGCGGGCGCGCGCCG
>DATBYJ010000221.1:0-7939 GCA_036513795.1 Solirubrobacteraceae bacterium
CGAGGAACTTCGCCAGCAGGGCGGCTATGAAAAGCTCGTCCTTTACGGCACCTCATACGGAACTAAGGTCGCGCTGGAGTACGCCGAACGCTACCCCCAGAATGTCGAAGCGCTGGTACTCGACTCGGTCGTGCCCACAGACGGGCCAGAACCCTATGCCATCCCCACGTTCGAGGCGATCACCGGCGTGCTCGACGAGCTATGCGCAAATGGCGCCTGTACAGGGATCACCTCCAACCCTGTGGGTGACCTCGCCGACCTCGCCGCACAGCTGAAAAAGCGAGCTCTCAGCGGTTCGGTGTATGACGGCTCGGGCAAGCGCCACGCGAGCAGTCTCAATGAGACCGGGCTGCTCGACATCCTCGAGGCCGGCGACTTGAACCCGGCCCTGCGGGCGCTCCTGCCGGCCGCCGTACAGTCGGCGCTGCATCACGATCCCGATCCGCTGCTGCGGCTGCATCTGCTCTCTGAGGGTCTGATCCCGAATGTACCTAGCGAAGGCAGCAACGGCGAAGTCTCACAGGAGGTAGACGAAGCGCTGTTCTTCGCCACCTCATGCGAAGAGGAGCCGTTCCCTTGGCAACGCACCGCCCCGGCGACGACTCGACTGAATGAAGCCAGCGGCTACCTGCACGCCCAGCCCACCAGTGATTTCTATCCCTTCGACGCGGCGACCGCCGACGCCAACAGCCTCGTTCCTGCGTGCGCCAGCTGGCCCAATACGGCGCCGGCACCGGCGCTCACCGGGGTCTTGCCGAACGTGCCCACCCTGATCTTCTCCGGCGAGCAGGATCTGAGAACGCCGACGGCTAACGCGCGAAGCGTCGCCGCGCAGATCCCCGATGCGCAGCTGCTGCTCGTGCCCTTCACCGGGCACTCTGTGATCGGTAGCGACCTCAGCGACTGCGCCTCGCTGGCGCTCAGCGCCTTCTTCGCTGCCAGACCGGTGCAGTCGTGTGCGGCCACCGCCAACCAGTTCGCACCGACACCAGTGACTCCTACGAAGCTTGCCTATGTGCGCGCCCCCAAGACACTTGCCGGCAAGCCGGGAAGGACGCTCGTGGCGGTACTCGACACGCTTGTCGATCTCAACCGCCAGGTGATCGCAGCCACGCTGCAAGCCGACCAGAAGCTCCCCAGTGGCTCGAGCTTCGGCGGCCTGAACGGCGGCTATGCCAAGCTCACCAGCTCCTCAGCCGTCCTGGAGAATTTTTCGTTGGTCCCCGGCGTGCAGTTGACGGCAACGTTCCCCGTACACGACGGCGAGCTGCAAGCAACCAACATCCGCATCTCCGGCACCCAAGCCTCGCCGGGCTCGGTCCGCTTCGGGGCGGGCTCCGAGCACATCACAGGCACCCTCAGCGGCCGGCACTTCAACGTCAGTCTCGCCAAAGTCAAACTCTCACGCGTGGGGTCAACTGAATGGCCCGCGCTCACTGCTGTCGAGCATCTCCTAGCCCCCCGCTGGGGGACATCCGCTCCGTAGCCACAAGGCGAGGGCGCCTACGCTCGTCGCGGCTACCCTGAGCGAGTGCCCAACGCGCTAGCGCAGGAGACCTCGCCTTACCTGCGCCAACACGCATCAAACCCTGTCGACTGGCTGCCGTGGGGTCCTGAGGCGCTCGCCCGTGCTGATGCCGAGGACAAGCCGCTGCTGGTGTCGATCGGCTACTCCGCGTGCCACTGGTGTCACGTGATGGAGCGTGAGTCCTTCGAAGACCCAAAGACGGCGAGGCTGATGAACGAAAGCTTTGTATGCGTCAAGGTCGACCGCGAGGAGCGTCCGGACATCGACGCCATCTACATGGAGGCCGTCCAAGGCATGACTGGGCACGGCGGTTGGCCGCTCAATGTGTTCCTCACACCCGAGCAGCTTCCATTTTACGGCGGCACTTACTTCCCGCCCGACGCTCGCCACGGCATGCCCGCATGGACACAGGTGCTGCAGGCGATCGCGGAGTCCTGGGAGCAAAACCGTCAGGAGATCCGAGCCGGCGGCGAGCGCCTACGCGAGCGGCTGTCCGGCGGCAGCGCGCTCACGCCCTCCAACGAGCCGCTCCAACAGAGCGCGCTCGACCGGGCAGTGGCGACGCTGGCCGAGAGCTTTGACCCCCGCAACGGAGGCTTTGGCACAGCCCCCAAGTTCCCGCAGGCACCGGTGCTCGAGCTGCTGCTGCTACGTGAGGCTGGGCGCACGATGGCGCTCACGACGCTGCACGCGATGGCCGGCGGCGGCATCCACGACCAGCTCGGCGGCGGCTTCGCGCGCTACAGCGTGGATGCCACCTGGACGGTGCCGCACTTCGAGAAGATGCTCTACGACAACGCCCTGCTCGCGCGCACCTATCTGCATGGCTGGCAGCTCTCGGGGGATCCCCGTCTGCGGACTGTCTGCATCGACACCCTCGACTGGGGGCTACGCGAGATGCGCGGCCCCGAGGGCGGCTTCTACAGCGCGCTCGACGCCGACTCCGAGGGCGTCGAGGGTCGCTTCTATGTATGGAGCGCCGCCGAGATCAGAGCTGCTCTCGGCGAGGATGCAGAGGCCGCGATCGCATGGCTGGGCATTACCGAGCAGGGGAACTTCGAGGATCCACACCATCCGCAGCCAGGTCTCAACGTGCTTACCGATCGGTTCGGTTCACGCGCTGCCCCAGGAGGCGATGAGACCCATCAGCGCATCCGCGCAACGCTGCTGGCAGCACGCGAGCAGCGGGCGCGCCCCGCGCTCGACGACAAGCGCCTGACCAGCTGGAACGCGCTGATGGTCACAGCGCTAGCGGAGGCCGGCGCGGCGCTCGGGGGCAGCGATGGCAGCCGCTACACAGACGCGGCTGTTGCCTGCGCTGAGTTCCTGCAGAGCACCATGCGCGATGACCGTGGCCGCCTGTTGCGCACCTACAACCAGGGCCAGGCCAAGCTCGATGCCTACCTGGAGGACCACGCGTTCCTGCTGGAGGCGCTGATCGCGCTGTTCGAAGCCACCTGCGATGAGCGCTGGTTCCACCAAGCCACCGCGCTCGCCGATGAGATCATCGCCCGCTTCGCCGACCCCGACAAGGGCGGCTTTTTCTCAACCGCATCAGATAGCGAAGCGCTGATCGTCAGGCGCAAGGATCTCGAGGACTCGCCGATCCCCTCCGGCTCCTCCAGCGCCGCCGCTGGACTGCTGCGCCTGGCCCAACTCACCGGCATTGATGAGTATGAGCGCCATGCCCTCGGCGCGCTCGCGCTCGTGGCCGAGATCGCGCCGCGCCATCCCAGCGCGTTCGGGCACATGCTGCAGGTGTTGCACTGGCACCTGGCGCCGGCCCGGCCAATTGCCTGCGCCGTGCCTACAGAATCGACAGGTAGCGGTCGAGCTCCCACTGCGTGACGTGCACGCGGTAGTCGTCCCACTCCTGACGCTTGATCTCCACGTAGCGATTGAACATGTGCTCGCCGAGGGTGCGCAGCACGAGCTCTGACTCCGCCGTGATCTCGATCGCCTCGCCGAGGCTCTCCGGCAGCTGCTCCACTCCCAACCGCCGGCGTTCCTCGCCGGGCAGGTGGTAGAGGTTCTTCTCCATCGGCTCGGGCAGCTCATAGCCCTTCTCGATGCCCTCCAAGCCTGCTTGCAACAGCGCCGCGAACGTCAGGTACGGATTGCATGCTGGGTCCGGACAGCGCAGCTCCATCCGCGTGGCCTTCTCATTTCCCGGGTGATACAGCGGCACCCGCACCAGCGCCGAGCGATTGCGTCGTGACCACGCCACATACACCGGCGCCTCGAACCCTGGGACGAGGCGCTTGTAGGAGTTGACCCACTGGGCGAAGATCGAGCAGATCTCGCGCGCATGCTTGAGCTGACCGGCGATAAACGCCTTGCCGACGTCTGACAGGAAGTACTGGTCGTCGGGGTCATAGAACGCGTTCTTGCCCCCCGTGAACAGCGACTGGTGAGTGTGCATGCCCGAGCCGTTCTCGCCGAACAGCGGCTTTGGCATGAACGTCGCATGCCAGCCGTACTTCATTGCGTACTCCTTGACCGTGATGCGGTAGGTCATGCAGTCATCCGCCATCTTCATCGCGTCCGCATAGCGCATGTCGATCTCATGCTGGGACGGGCCCACCTCGTGATGGGTGTACTCCACGTGGATCCCCAGCTGCTCGAGCGCCAGCACCGTCTCGCGGCGCACGTCTGAGCCCGCGTCCAGCGTCGTCAGGTCGAAGTAGCCGCCTTCGTCCAGCACTTCCGTCGACTTTGAGTCTTTGAACAGGAAGTACTCGAGCTCCGGCCCCACGTTGAACGTGTCGAAGCCCATGTCCTTCGCACGCTGGACAGCACGACGCAACACGTGGCGGGGGTCACCCTCATATGGCGTTTTCTCCGGCGTGATCACGTCACAGAACATCCGCCCCACGCCCTGCTCCTCCGGACGCCACGGCAGCACCGCAAACGTGCTCGGGTCGGGCATCGCGATCATGTCGGACTCCTCGATCGCGTTGAAACCCGTGATCGAGGAACCGTCGAAGCCCATCCCCGCCTCGAACGCGTCGTCCAGCTCAGCCGCGTTGATCGAGAACGACTTCAGTTGTCCGAGGATGTCTGTGAACCAGAAGCGGATAAAGCGGATGTCGCGCTCGGCGACAAACGCCTTCACGTCCTCCGCGGTCTTCGGCTGGTCCGGCATCGCCGCGCACCCTAGCTCATGCCCGTATGCAAGCGCTATCGACGGATGGCTAAATCGACGCGAAGCGACCGTCAGCCGCTTAGTGCCCAGCCACTGCTGCTACGAAATCGGCTACCTCTTCGGCTTCCTTGCCGACGTACAGCCCCGCGGGCATGTTGCCCAGGCCGCGCGCGCGGCCTTCGGTGATCGCGCTGAGCACCAACGCCTTGCGGCCTTGCGCGGTGGGAATGTCGTCGCCGACGCGTATGTCCAGGTTGGGCCCGATCTGCCCCACCGACTTGACCGCCGCAAGCGTGTGACAGACAACACAAGTATGCGCGAACAGTTCACGCCCCTTCTGCTCCTGGCCATTCAGGTGCACGCCGCCGACGGCCGCGCTCGCCTTGTGTTCCGCGTTTGAGGCAAGCACCAGCGCCGGTATCGCCAGGCCGGCAGCACAGACGAGGATGATCACGATCGTGACCGCGCGCTGCGCGAGCCTCGATTCCGACCCCGCTGCTTCCCGCGCGCCGCGGGAGCCGCCGCGGATGGCCACGAAGAAGACCACCAGGGCGATGACGATCCAGAAGATGATGAACGCGATGAGCATGAGGCCGGGAAGATATCGGGTGGCGCCTCGGAACGCACCTTTAGGCGCAGCAAAGCCCGCGCGCTACCCTGGAGATAGTCCAGCGATCCTGTACCGCAACCCCAAAGGACGTGGATGTAGCCGTGAACCTTCTTCGCCGCCTACCACTGTCGCGCTTGCTGCTCCTGTGCGTGCTGGTAGTTGCGATCGGCGTATCCGCCACCGCGATCGCGTTCGCGCTCGGCTCTGGGGCCACGCCACCGCCCAAGCCCCTCGCGCAGGCGATCCACGACGCGCTCGGCGGAGGGCAGCTCGAAGGCGCCAGCGCAAGCATCACGCTGACGAACAACCTCCTGGAAGGCGCCAGCCTTGCCAACGGCGGGCATTCGAGCGAACTGACCTCCAGCCCCCTCGTGACCGGCGGCTCGGGACGACTTTGGGTCGCGAAGGACGGGCGTGTGCGGCTGGAGCTGCAGTCCCAGCAGGGCGACACCCAAATTCTCTACGACGGACACACGATCTCGATCTACGACGCTGCCACCAACACGCTTTACCGCTACACGCCCAAAGACGAACTGGGCGCGAGCTCCGCGACCCCGACGAGCGACCAGCACGAAGTCCCCAGCGTCGCCAAGATCGAAGAAGCGCTCGCCCACCTGAGCAAACATGCAGACGTTTCGGGCGCAACGCCCACCGACGTTGGCGGCCAGCCCGCCTACACCGTGCGGGTCTCGCCGAAGGAAAGCGGAAGCCTGTTCGGCGGCGTGGAGCTGTCCTTCGACGCCAATCACGGCGTGCCGCTGCGCGCCGCCGTCTACTCCTCCACCAGCTCGACCCCCCTGATCGAGCTCGCCGCCACAGAAGTCTCTTACGGCCCGGTCGCGAGCTCTGTGTTCGAAATCAGCCCGCCCGCCACCGCCAAGGTCGAGGAAATCCTGCCCCCATCCGGTGGGACGTGGCCAGAACACAAGCCCACTGCAGCGGAAAAGCCCAACGTAACCACCCAGGGACATGGCCCAGCCACGATCGCGATCTTGGAAAGCAAAGCCAAGGCCGGCGCCAAGAGCCCGACCGAATCGCTCGAAGGGCTGCCGAAGGTCACGATCAACGGCACGAGCGCCAGCGAGCTGCGTACCGCGCTGGGCACGCTGCTGACGTTTGAGCGCTCCGGTGTGCGCTACCTACTTGCGGGCTCGGTTACGCCCGCCGCACTCGAAGCGGTCGCACGGGGCCTTTAGCGTGAGCGACGACGCACCGCCGACGGGCGGTGACGGTGGTGCCCAGCCGGTCAAGGCTCGCGGGCTCGTTAAGCGCTACAAGGACGTTCTGGCGGTCGATCACATCGACCTAAACGTTCGCCACGGCGACGTATATGGCTTCCTCGGGCCCAACGGTGCTGGCAAGACCACCACGCTGCGCATGGCCCTCGGGCTGATAACTCCTACTGAGGGCATGGTGGAGCTGTTCGGCCGCGACCCCATGCGCCATGGCGCACGTGCCCTTGAGGGAGTGGCCGGCTTTGTCGAGGCGCCCCGCTTCTACCCCTACCTGACCGCGCGTAAGAACCTGCAACTGCTTGCCGCCCTCGACGGCAACGATGCTGCATCGCGCATCGATGAGGTGCTCGACGTCGTGGAGCTCTCCCCGCGGGCCGGACACAAGGTCGGCGGCTACTCACACGGCATGCGCCAGCGCCTGGGCATCGCCGCAGCATTGCTACGCAGACCCCGTCTGCTGATCCTCGACGAGCCCGCCACAGGTCTCGATCCGGCGGGGATGCGCGATATGCGCGCGCTGATCCGCCGTCTCGCCGATGAACAGATCACGGTGCTGCTCTCGAGCCACCAGCTGCCCGAGGTGCAGGAATTGTGCGATCGCGTCGCAATCGTCGAGTCCGGACGGGTCGTGTATGAGGGAGCGCTCTCCGATCTGCGCCGCCAGGGCGGCGCTAGCTACCGGCTGCGCACCAGCGACGACACGCGCGCGCTACTCATCGCACAGGCACAGGCTGGGATCGAGCACGCATCGCGCAGCGAGCACGGCCTCAACCTCCAGGCCGACGAGCAGCATGTGGGCGAGCTGTCGCTGGCGCTGGGTGACGCGGGAATCGCCATCTTCGCGCTGACACCAGAGCTGGCCACACTCGAGGATCTCTTCTTCAGGCTGACCGAGGGTAGCGGCGCGGCCGATGGTGGCAGCGATGCGGAGCCACAGGCGGTGACGGTCGGATGAGCAGCGTCGCCGTTACTCCCCCTTGGGCCTCCGAACCGTTCGCCCATCGTCGGCGGCCGTCCACGCTGGCCATCTATCGCTGGGAGCTACGCAAGCTGGTCTCGCAGGTGAGGACCTATTTGGGTCTTGGCCTGATGATCATCCTGCCACTGATCTTCGTGGTGTTCGAGAGCGTTCACCACGGGCACAACCACGCCGAGAACATCTTCGCCACGGAGATCACTCAGTCGGGGCTCGCCACGCCGGTGCTGATGCTGCTGTTCATGTCCGGCTTCTTCCTACCGCTCGCTGCCGCGCTCGTGTCCGGGGACATCGTCGCCAACGAGGACGGCAACGGCACACTCAAGACGATCCTTACCCGCTCGGTCGACCGCGGCCAGGTGTTCGCCGCAAAGACCCTCGCCGCGATGACCTACGCAGCCACTGTGGTATTCGTGTCGGCAGCTGTCGCCACGATCGCCGGCGT
>DATBYJ010000222.1:0-10149 GCA_036513795.1 Solirubrobacteraceae bacterium
GGTCCACGTAGAGCTGAGCTCGCCGCTGGTGTTCGACTCCTATCGGCGGAACCGCGTGACTGGCAGCTTGATCGTGATCGACGAGGCGACCAACGACACCGTCGGGGCTGGGGTGATCCTGGACACTGAGGTTGAGGTCGACGACTCCGAGGGCAAAACCGAGCGCAGCCCGAACGTGCGCTGGCAAGGGACGCGTATGACCCGCGAGCGGCGTTGGCAGTCGCTCGGGCACGGCGGCGCGACGTTGTGGTTCACGGGGCTTCCCGGCGCCGGTAAGTCGACTGTGGCCGCTGCCGTCGAGGAGCGGCTGCTGGAACTCGGTCAGCCCGCGCTGCTGCTGGATGGCGACAACTTGCGCCACGGCCTCAACGGCGATCTCGGGTTTGATGAGCACGCCCGTCGGGAGAACGTGCGACGCACCGCCCATGTGGCGAGGCTGCTCGCTGAGGCTGGCACGATCGCGCTGGTCAGCCTGGTGAGCCCTTACGCGGCCGATCGCGAGACGGCTGCATCGCTGCATGACGCCGATGAGCTCGCATTTATGGAGATCTTCGTGGACGCTCCGTTGGCGCTGTGCGAGCAGCGTGATCCCAAGGGCCTTTACGCGCGGGCGCGGGCCGGCGAGCTAGCGGGTCTGACGGGCGTGGGTGCTCCCTATGAGGCACCAGCCAACCCCGACCTGGTATTGGGCTCGCGTGAAGAAACAGTGGAGGAAGAGGTCGAGCGCGTAATGGAGTTGCTCACCTCGAAGGGCTTGGTTTCCGGCTGACGCTGAGCGGCGCGGCTAGTTCTTTTCTTTTTCTTCTTGGCGCCCGCGGGCGCGTGCAGCAGCACGGTGCTGCTGGCGCCGGAGGCCAGTGGTCCGGGACGGACCTCGATGAACGCTCGGTAGTGCCCGGTTTCCTTCACGCTGACGACGGCGCTGAAACGCGAGATCGATTTGGTGGCAGGTTTGACGACCGACAGGAACTTCGTCACATACCTCGGACCCTTTTCTTCGGAGCGTTCGGCGTTGTGTCGCTTGGGCCGTTCCAGCCGAGTCGGCTTTTCGCCCTTCGTGCCTTCCGTCTTAGGCGGCTTTTCATACTCGAAGAAGATGCGTGCTCCGACCTCGGCTGGGGTGACCGTCCCATACAGGCGCACAAGCCCGCTGTGGCCGCTTGAGCGTGCTTTGAGGGTGACGCGCACCGATACCTGAACGGGGATGATCAGGCTGCGCACCGGCAGCGGACCAACGGTACTAACGCGGAACTTGGTGCTCTCCATCAGATGGGGCACGCTGAAGGTGAAGCGGCCCTGGGCCGTGGTGAGGATCGGCGCGCCTACGTCGGTGTAGATAAGGCTATACGGATAAGGGCTCTCCTGTAGCGCGACCTCCCGATTTCCGCTTCCGGTCCCGGTGATCGAGCCGCTGAGGATGAAGGTCCCTCCCAAGGGGATCGCCTTGAACGTCTTGGGCAGGACGAACGCAGTCTTCTTCTTGGTTTTTAGCGTAAAGATGTGGTCGCGGCCTTCCTTGGTGCCGGCGGAGTTGGTGGCCACCAGACGGTAGTGATAGCCCACGAGCAGCCCCGTGACCGGCTGGCTGATTTTGACCTTGACGGTGCCGGCAGGCAGGTTCGCAGCGGTGGTTTGAGATCCGTAGGCGATCGTGGGGCCGTACTTGAAGTAGTAGCTCGTGGCGAGGTTGTGCGGGTCGACGGTTCCTTGGAGTAGGGCCGATGTGCCAACCACGCGTGTGACGCCGCCGGTGCTGACGCTGGGGGCACTGTTCGTAGGGGCCTTCGTGCTCGGCGCGGCCTGCGAGGCAAGCGGCAGCGCGAGCGCTGCGCTGGCCAGAGCCAGCGGTCCCAACAGCCGCGCACGCCTGTTCTTGGATCTGCCCATACCGGAGGATCGTAGCGGAGGGGGTTGGCCGTAGTCGCAATTTGCGGGCGGCGTCGAGATTTGGGCGGAGGCTTGATGCCTATAAACCTGATATAATTGGTGAGGAACCGGCCCATCGAACCCGGAGCACTCCACCAATGATCATTCCTCTGCTCATAATTGCCGCCTGGATAGTGGTTTTCTCGCTGGTTGCGGGGCTATGCGCGGCAGCGCGTGTGGGTGATGTTGAGCTGTTCACGCGCGCATGCACTCCCGCCGTGTCGGGGTCAGCGGAGGCGCGGGTGTGGGCGCCTGAGCAACCCCTTGAGATCTCCGTCCGCGCGAATGTGCGTGGACGCCCGGCGGAAGCCGACGCGGGGCTACTACAAAGCGGCGGCGTGGCCGCGTAGTTCCCCGGAGACGTCCATCTCCCGATAGCTACACCCTGCTGTGATTGGCACTGCCTTCACAAAATCGTCACGCTTGAGCGGACGTGTGCGTCGACCATACATAGAGCAGCGTGGGGTCGCCCGTAGTCGCCGGTGCGGTCGAACTTGCGCGCTGCTCCCGGCGCCAACACTGAGGTAGTCACCCTGTCTACGGAATCGATCGAGAGCTCGACACAGTCCTACACGAGCACAACTGCACGGTGCGCAGGCTGCGGTGCGCCGCTCGCACCGGGCCAGCGTTACTGCCTCGAGTGTGGTGAGCGCTGCGTTCCGATGAGCAGCGTTTTGCAGGGACAATCGCCGTCCCACGAGGAGCCGACGTTCGCGCCGCCTGCATCTGCGCCGACCAGCCCCCCGAGAGAGCACCACGCCGGTGGCGGTGTCCAGCGCAGCAACTCGCTGCTGGTGATCGCGGGCGTCGGTGTGTTGCTGTTGGCGATGGGAGTTGGCGTGTTGATCGGACGCTCCGGCGCTGCCAGGCCGAGCGTCGCGCCACCACAGGTGATCACGGTGGCTCCTTCCGCGCCGTCTAATGCAACGGCCACGGCTGCCACAGAACCTTCCTTCACGGGTGACTGGCCGTCAGGCAAGCGTGGTTACACGGTGCAGTTGCAGACGCTGCCCCAGTCGGGCACAGCTGTCAGTGCCGTCGAAAGCGCCAAGTCCTCCGCTGGCTCGAAGGGGGCCAAGCAGGTTGGCGCACTGAAGTCCGAAGAATTCACCAGTTTGAGCTCCGGCAGCTATGTGATCTACTCGGGCGTCTACAGCAAGAAGCCCGAAGCGGAAAAGGCGCTCGCCGCTCTGAAGAAGAGGTTCCCGGGCGCGAAGGTCATCGCGGTTTCCAACAGCGGATCGAGCTCGAGCACGGAGCCCCCGACGTCATCTCCAGGTGGTGTTGGAGAAAGCGAGAACCACCCGGCGCCGCCTTCGGTGCTGAAAAGCCTCAAGGGGACCAAAGGCAAGAGTTACGAGGAAAGATCGAAAAACCTCCCCAACGTGGTCTCCACCGGTTAGGCGCATGGGCATTCTCCGCGATCCCCTCCAAGCAGAAGAGTCTTCATCTGTCACCACACGACCGATGTTGAGCGGCCCTGACGCGGCTCCGGCATCGTCAGCGTCCGTCGAGCATCGGCTCGACGGCGATGGGCTCGACGGCGCTCGCTTGGCGCTGCAGCGCAAGCGCGACGCGCTAGCCAAGCAGGTCACCGAGATGCACTGGGATCTCGGTGGCCTCGCCTACGAGATGGCAATCCGTGACTATTTTCGCCTCGACGTGCTCGTACGTCGCGCGGCGGCGCTACAGGAGTGCGACGCCGAACTGGCTGAGGTGGAGCGCCTGCTGCGTATGGAGCACGATGGCGTCGCCGGCAGTTGCCTGAGCTGTGGTGCGCCACACAGCCGCGGCGCGGTGTACTGCTGGCAGTGTGGAACGACGCTGATGGAGCATCTACCGAGCGAGTTGGTGGCGCAGAGCGAGGCCACCACTTCGCTCATGGACGCGCTGCTGGCTCAGCAGGCTGCTCCTGAGTCGGAGCTACCTGCGAGCTTGGACAAATAGGAGGCGCCGGCCATCAGCCGCGAGCGCCCCCAGGAGTGCCCGCAGTGCGGTTCCCCGCTTGCTCACGATCAGCGCTATTGCTTGTGCTGTGGTACGCGTGTGTGCCCACGCAGTCCGCTACTCGAGCCACTGCTGGAACGCGCTGGTGGGCGACGGGTGGAAGCGCCGATCGGGGCACAGGGCGTGGTTGTACCCGCGCTGATGCAGGCTGAGCGCACGTCTAGCCGCTCGGGCCTGCGCCTGCCGTCACCGCGGGTCTCGCTGCTGCTCGTGGTGTTGTTCTTGGGCTTTGGTGTGATTCTCGGCGACGCCGCCGGCTCTAGGCTCAGCGACACGCTTGCTTCCCAGCGCTCGCCTTTGAAGCTCGTGCTCCCAGCCGCGATGGCTACGAACGCTGCCACCGCCCAGGACACGGAAACGAGTACGAGCGCTGAACTGTCGCCGTCGCAACCCGAACCAACGCCTACTCCCGCCGCCGAAAAAGCGGCTCCCGTGAAAGCCCCATCGAGCTCGAGCGGCTCATCGACGGAAGGCGGCTCGTCGGGGTCGCAAGGACGCGCGTCACATTCACACGGCGGGTCCTCGGAACCCGCCAACGGCCCCGCGGCGAAGCTTCCGCCGATTAAGCATGTATTCGTGGTGATGCTCTCCGATGAGCCGTATGCATCGGTGTTCGGCCCGGCGTCCACCGCGCCCTACCTATCTGGGACGTTGGAGCGGGAGGGCGAGCTACTCGTCCGTTACGACGCAGTCGCGCACGAGGAGTTGGCAAACGAGCTGGCCCTCATCAGCGGACAGGGCCCCACAGCGGAAACAGCAGCCAACTGTCCCAACTACACGGAAATCGCCGGCGCGAGTGTGGGTCCCGAAGAACAAGTGCTAGGCAGCGGCTGCGTGTATCCGCCCACTACCCAGACACTAGTAGGCCAGCTTACGGCCAAGCACCTGACGTGGCGTGCGTATGTCCAGGGCATTGACGAAAGCGGTTCGCAGGCTGGCGCCTGTGCGCATCCGTTGCTGGGGCAGGCCGACCCCACTGCCGCGCAGAGCTCGAGCACAGGTGCCTACGCGACCTTCCGCAACCCGTTCGTGTACTTCAGCTCGATCGTCGGCTCGCCGACGTGCGCCAGCGACGATGTCGGCTTGGCAAGCCTCAAGGACAACCTAGCGTCGGTTAAGAGCACGCCCAGCTTCTCCTACATCGTGCCCGACCGCTGCCACGACGGGAACCCCACGCCGTGCACCCCCGGCGCGCCGGCTGGCATGGCCCCAGCACAGACACTGTTGAAGCAGATCGTTCCCGAGATAACCGGCTCAAAGGCATACAAGGAAAGCGGCCTGTTGGTAATTACAGTCGATCAGGCTCCCTCGAGCGGTGCGTTTGCCGATTCGAGTTCCTGCTGCGGTCAGCCACTGTTCCCGAACGACCCGGTGAAGACGCTTGCGGGGGCACCACGCGGCGGCGGCACGGTAGGAGCGCTACTGCTCTCACCGTATGTCAAGGGCGCTACCACGAGCCAGGAACAGTTCAATCACTTCTCCTTGCTACGGACGATCGAGGATTTCTTCTCGCTCGAGCACCTCGGCTATGCCGGTCTATCAGCGGTTAAATCGTTGGAACCGGAGATGTTCACACGCCTGCCAATTCGCGGTAAGTAATCGCGACTCGGCGCGAGTTCGAGCGGGCGAGCAAACGCTCGAGGGCCAGCATGTGACGCGGGTGCTGCAGGTCGGCCGGATGCAGGTCCACACGCAATGTGCCGGTTGACAGCAGCGCACTTGCCCGTACGAGCGATGGCAACAGGGCGCGGCTGACTGGGCCCGCGCCAGTAAGGCTCCACGCCGGGGACAGCTGCCCGACCCATCGTCGATCGCCTGGGCTCGAGTGCAGCTCCAGCTGTGACTGTGAGCGGTGAACGCGCAGCAGCCCTGCCCACCAGCGAAACCTGGTGCTGAGGGTCTGGCGCAGCGCGGCGGTGTATGCATAAGCAGGCGCGACGAACCCATCAGGCTCGACGCCTGCCAGCTTGAGCACGCGCCAACCGGCATGTACCGCCCGGCGCGTCTCATCGTTGTCGAGGCCAACAAACTCACCGGTCCGCTGAGGATGAGCGCGGGCGAGCAGTCGGCGCGTCGAGCTGCCGGTGTGGGGACGTACGTGCTGAAAGCCGTGCTGGGCGATCGAGTCGCCGGCACGGCGACGCTCGCTGAGCCAGTCGACCATTCCTGGGGAGCGCTCACCAACGGGGTGCAGATCGCGCGCGGGGATTACCAGCAGGGTGACGCGATCGACGCCGTGATCGTCGAGCCAGTCGCGAATCACCGCGCAGCGCTCAAACGTAGCCGGCTCGATCCCGTGGAGCGCGACGGCGATCGTCTGTCGTTGATCGACGGGAGTCGTAGCCGACACGATCTCCGCGCGGCGCTCAAGCAGCACGGTCGTCCGTTCTCAGGCTTTGGCTCTCGCCACCGACAAGTGCCTGTTGGTAGCCGTTGGCCAGCCGCTCGAGAGTGCGCTCCCATGTGCGATGACGCGCCGAGCGCAATGCGCCGGCGGCGAGTTGCTCGCGTAGCAGCGGCGCACCGGCGAGCTCGACGAGCGCGTCAGCAAGGCGCTCGGGATCCGCTTCACACAACACTCCGTCCACACGGTCGTCGATCAGCGACAGTGGGCCTCCGGCGGCGACAGCCACGACCGGCAGACCGCTAGCCTGCGCCTCGAGGATTACCTGTCCAAAGGTGTCGGTAGCGCTCGGGAACAGGAACATGTCCGCGTTGGCGTATGCGCCCGCGAGCGCATCTCCCTCGAGCCAGCCGAGGAAGCTTGCGAGCTCGCCGAGGCGCTCGCGCAGGCGCTCCTGCTCAGGGCCGCCGCCAGCCAGTTGCAGTCGCAGGCGCGGCTCGCGGGCGTGCGCCTGAAGGAATGCGTCAGCGAGCAGATCGACGCCCTTCTCACGGGTGATGCGCCCGGAGTACATGACCATGATCTGCTCGGGTGAGCGCTTGCTATCGCGCGCTCTTGGGTGAAAACGCTCCGTGTCCACGCCGCGGTCCCAGCGCAGCACCCGCTCGGGTGTCATCCCGATCGCGGCCAGCGCTTCATCGGTGGCGCGGCTGGGGGAGAGGACCACGTCGCAGGCACCGTAGAAGGTGCTGACCGTCAACGCCATCGCATCAGCTATGCGCCGCTCACCGGACCGCAGCCCTGCATATACGGTGAGCTCGGTGTGGTAGCTACCGACGAGCGGCAGCCCGAGCGCGCGTGCGAGCAACGCCCCGGCGATCCCCACGGGTCCGGGCGAGCAGACGTGGATTGCGTCGTAGCCGCCGTCGCCTGCAAGCATCTGCACCGCGGCGGGCAGGCTGGGAACGCCGATGCGCAGATCCGGGTAGAAGGGCACGTCGATGTCGGCGACCGATGACAGGCGCCGGTCGACCTCGGGATCGGTGCCCACGACCTCGATCTCAAAGCCAGGCACCCCGCGCTGGCGAATCTCTTCGATCGTGCGCGTGACGCCGTGCATGGAGCCGATGCCATCCGCCAAGATCGCCACCCGCGGGCGCTCGCCGTCGCGGGCCTCCACGGCTCGCTGGCCCGGACCGCGCCTGCCCGCGTAGGTCCGCGCCGAGTATGGGATTGCCGCGAGCTTGGCCTGCTCGCTTGCGAGAAAGGCGCTTGCGGGAGCGTAGGGGATCGCGGCTACGCAAGCCTCGAACAGGCCTTCTGCCGCCATCTGCACGTCCGCCTGCCCGGTCGCCGCGGCGACCGCCTCGCCAACTGCTCGGCGCAGCTTGCGCTCGTGCAGGCGGCATGCACGCCGGTACAGGTCGGAGTGGCTGAAGTCCTCCTGCTGCATGTAGGCGATCAGCCCGCGCTCATCGAGGTGGCCGAGCTCCACAGCGCTCATCCACGCCTGCAGCAGGCAACGGGCGTCGTCCGGGCCGAGGTCGCTGCCGACAGCGCCGTGACGGACGTCGGCCTCGCTTAGCAGCCGTCGCACCATCGTCATTACCCGCATCGGATCGGGCCGTCCCGGCCGGTCATCCGCCTGGCCGGCACCGAGTGCGCGGGCGGCGAGTGCGATCGCGGCGTGCGCCCACTTGGCGGCGCTCCCCTGGGCGCCACGTGCGAGCGCGTTGCCGGAGCGTATGTGCGCGAGGAATTCCTTTGGGCTCGCGGCGAGCGGCGTTTCCGTGTAGGTACGCCCGATGTCCACTCCCGCGTGGTCGTCGCTGCCAGCGATGCCGATGCCGTCGCGCGTCGCCACATAGGTGGCGGCGGGGCGATTCAGCTCGCGTGCGCGTGCGCCGTTACGGATCTCCCACACCTCGAACAACTCCGCCAGCCGGCGGCGGTGGCGGGCACTGAGGGGTGCGGCGACGGTGTAGTAGGGGTGCGCGAGCGCACATACGATCTCCCGCTCATACATGTATGCAGCGCACAACTCCACGTCGCCGCTGTGCGCCTGCAACCACTCGTGGTCTTCAGGGGTGATGTCGTAGCAGAGCACGTGCACCGCCTGTGGCTCGCCGCGAAAGTGGGCGGTCAGCTCCTCGGAGATGAACACATCGGTGCGGTCCGCGATCTCGAGGACGCCCGCGATCGTGTCGTGGTCTGTGATCGTCACCAGGTCCATGCCGCGGCGCTTGGCCAGCTCATAGACCTCGTGGGGCGGGGTGGCACACTCCGGCAGCCCGACCGCGCGCTGGACACCCAGACGCGACTCCTGCGAGGCAGTGGAGTGACAGTGCAGGTCGACGCGACTGGTCCGTTGTGCCCACTGCGTGGTCAGCGGGGCGGGCGCTGTCGTTTCGGGGTTATCCATATCAGACAGATTTCCCTGCAAAGCGCGGTCTTTTGTGACCAAGCAGCAATGATCGTGTGAAGCGATGGTGAAGATCGTTGGCGGTGTCTCCGGAGTCTCAGCTGCTGGCTGAGGCTGATAATTGGGAACAGCGCTGGCGTTTAGTGTGGGGTCGGCGCGCCGAGGAGAGAGGCGGCTGCGCCGGCGCAGGCCGCGAGCAGCAGCGTCGGCACGATCGCTCTGCGCAATACGAGCAAGGCGATCGCGGCGGCGGCGAGGATCGCGTACTGCCAGCTCTCGCTGACAGCGCCCGCCAGTGGCACGGCAGCACCGATGATCGCGCCGGCGGCGCTTGGTGCGGCGCCGGCAAGGAATGCAAGCACGCGCGTATCGACGAGCATGCGCTCGAAGCGTTGCGCGCCCAGCAGGATGAACGAGAAAGATGGCGCGAACGCAACTGCCCCTGCGAGCAGTGCGCCGGGTAGCCCCGCTGCGGCATAGCCGACCACCGCTACGGTTTGCACGAGCGGGCCTGGGGTGAGTTGTCCGAGCGCCACGGCGTTGAGGAACTGACTATGGGACATCCAGTGGTAGGTGCTGACGGCGTCTGCCTGCATCAGTGGCACGATCACGAAGCCGCCGCCGAACGCCAACGCACCGATCTTCAGCGCTGTCCACGTGAGTGCGAGCGTGTCGCCGGGTGTGGCTACGGCGGCGATCAGCGGCCATGAGGGCAGGGCACGTCGGCTGGGGTGTGCGACGACGCGTGTTGCTCGTAGTGCGAACGCGGCAAGTGAAGCGTGTGTGCCGGTGTCGCGGTGGGCGATGCGCTGGCGGGCGAGCTCGATCAGGCCGCAGGCGAGCAGCACGATCACCAGCTCCGCTCCGGCTAGCGCCGCGGCAATCCCGCCGGCGAGCCCATAGACGAGCACCCGGGCACGGGCGCGACGCTGATCGGAGGCGCGCGCCCAGATCGGCGCTGCGATGCCTGCTCCGGCGCGCACAGCCACGGCGGCTACAGCCGCGCCGGCGCCCATGCCCGCACCGCGGAGCCAAGTTGGCAATGACGCCGACAGGAATACAGCGGCTAGTGCGATGATCGCTATCAGGCCGGGCAGGATGAAGCACAGTCCGCCGAGCAGCGCCCCGCGATAGCCGCGCAGGCGCCAGGCGCAGTAGATCGCCAGTTGCGTGGAGGAGGGGCCTGGCAGCAGGTTGGTGGCGGCAATCGCGCGCTCGAATTGCTCGCTGGTGAGCCACTGGCGCTCCCTCACGCACAGCTCGCGAAACAGCGCAACGTGTGTTGGTGGCCCACCGAACCCGATGCAGCCGATGCGCCCCCACTGGCGCACGATCTCGGGAAGCGACGGTGCCGGCTCAGACTCTGACTCTGGCTCCGGCTGAGGACCCCCCGGTGACATCACCGGCAGGGTACGCGAGCGTGGCATACGACGGGCCGGAGCGGGGTAGT
>DATBYJ010000223.1:0-4210 GCA_036513795.1 Solirubrobacteraceae bacterium
ACCGCGCTCATCAGGCAGGCCTCGCAGATCGAAGGCGTGCTGATGCAGGTCAACATCAAGGGTTCGGAAGCCAACCTGAATTTCCCCGGCATGTTGAATGAGCAGATCTATTCCTTCAGCGGGCTGCTCGAGGATGCCGACACGGCCCCCAACGCGCAGGAGATCGAGACCTATGCCGGGCTGCACGCCAGCCTCGGGGCGCAGCTGGCAGCCTGGAACGACCTGAAGAAGACACGGGTGACGGGCTTCTGTGCGCACGCGCAGAGCGCGGGCGCCCGCGAGGCGTCCGCTAGCTGCCCGTAGCGCGCGGCGCCTGGCGTCAGAACGTGTAGGTGAGGTTCACGCCCACCGAGCGCGGCTTCTGATAGAAGGACACCTGCTGCCCTTCGCTGCCGGCGAAGGCGTAGGTCAACATGCGCGTGTCCGTCAGGTTCGTGACCCACAGGCTCGTGTCCCAGTGCGCGGCGGGACTCTTGACTCCGATCCGGGCGCCGAGGTCATGCCCGCGCCCGAACGTCGTCGGGTCCCCCAGATACGGGTGTATCGCGCTGACATAGTGATCGTTGGCCTGCGCGTACATCGTGAGTCCTCCGCTGACCGGATGCTCGTAGTACACGATGTAGCCGCCGCTGAAGCTCGGTGTATCCGGCAGCACCTGGCCGACGACCACTGGGGTGAACAGCGCGAGTCCGTTTTCGTTCGTCAGGGTCTCGGTTACCCGCGCGTGCAGGTAGGTGGCCGCGAGATGGATCGCGAGCCCGCGCACGGGCCGCCAGTCGATTTCGCTCTCGACGCCGTCGATCCTGGAGCCCGGCACGTTGCCCAGCCCGGCGATGAGCGGTTCAGTACCGACGGGACCCGCCCACAGCGACAGGCTCGACTGGCGATCACGGATGTGGGAGTCGAAGAGCGCGGCGTCGAACTGCAGAGACTCGCCGAAGAAGCGGCCCTTGATGCCAAGTTCCGTGGTCAGCACGTGCTCTGGATTCACGTAGCTCCAGTCCACCTGCACCTGGGCGGGCTGACCATAGTAGGTCCCCGCCTTGTAGCCGGTGGCGACACTTGCGTACAGCAGCAGCTTGTCCGTGAGATGGTAATTGGGCCCGATCCGGTAGGAGACGTTCTGGTCGGGGCGCGTCTGGTCGAGGGCGGCCAGCACGGTATTCGGCACGATCGGGCCGGTGAAGCCGCGTGCCGCGTAGCTCAGCAGGCCCGTTGGATCGAGCGTCACCCCATCGAACTCCGCTTGATCGTGCGAGTAGCGCACCCCCGTCACCAGTGACAGGCGTTTCGTGAGATGGGTTTCCGCGTGCGCGTACAGCCCTTCCGACCACTGCCGCTGCGTGAAATTCGCAGCGGTGATGGCCTTGCCTGAATCCGTGATGAAGTCGGCAAGTCCGTAGACGAACGTCCAGTCGAGGGCGTCGCGGCAGCGGTACCAGTCCTGGGAGTATTCAGCGCCCACGATCCAGTCGACCAGGCCACCGCCGGCCGATGCCAGGCGCAATTCCTGGCTCAACTGCCACTGCTGGAAATTCTTGGTCCAGTTGTTGTCGGCCGCCGGATAGCCGTCGTAGTTGTCGAGACTGTGATCGGTGAAATAGTCGTAGGCGCTGATCGAGGTGAGCGTGAGGCCATCGAGGCTCACGTTGAGCGTAGCGACCGTTCCGGCACCGGTCTCCTCCTTGTACAGCGGCAGACCGCCGGTCCGCACCCAGCTGCCGCCGGGGGGACTGTCGAGCAGCCCCGCGGTCTTGAACGGCTCGGGCGGTATCAGGGCCTCGACGTTCGGGGTCGACTGGGAGGCGGGCACGGAGCGGTCGTATACCCCGTGAAAATTCAGGTTCAACGTGGCCGTGTCGCTCAGGCGGATGTCAAACAGCGCGCGCGCGCCACCACGATTGAGCTTGCCGTACTTCTGGCCGGTATCGATGTCCGTCTGATAGCCCTCGCCCTGCGTGGTCGCGGTGGCTGCAAAGCGGGCCTTGATGGAATCCGTCAGCGGACCGCCGACGGCAGCCGTGACGTCGAGCGTCTCCCAGCGGCTGAAATCGACATCGACATAGCCCTCGAGATCGTCCGTGGGTTGCCGGGAGATGATGTTGATCGCCCCGCCCGCGGTATTCTTGCCGTACAGCGTGCCCTGCGGACCCTTGAGTATCTCGACGCGGTCCACGTCGTACAGCGCTTCGGTGAGGAATCCCGGAAAGCTGGCGAACACCCCATCCAGATACGTACCCACGCCACTGCTGTTGTTGTTGTTGAAGTCATCGAGTCCGATGCCCCGCATGAGGAACAGCGGCGTGCTGTCGGTCTGCGAATTCATGGTCGAGAGGCTCGGGGAGATGGTCGAAAGACCCAGCGGCTGCTGGATGCGCAGCGACTGGATCTCAGCGCCGCTCACGGCGGTGACCGCGACACCGATGTCCTGCACCGACTCACTGCGCCGCTCTGCGGTGACGACCACTAACTCGAGGGCCGTATCGTTGTCGTTGTCGGCAGCCACGGCCGCGACGGGCACGAGCAGTGCGAGCGACAGGATGCAGACCGTTCCGGTCATTTGCATGAGATCACTGCCGCAATGCTCCGACGCTCCGCCAACTACTCGCCGCCGGCAGTCTAGGCGGCCGGATCGTGCTACTACCATAGGTCGTAGCTGCTCGCGCTCGTCGCGTGGAGCGGTCGTTGACCCGCGCTGCGCAGCGGGCGTTGCGCTGGAGCGGCGCTGTGCATCCCGCAGCGGCGCCGCGCAGCTCGCGATGCGGATTTGACTGCCCGTTGAAACCAAGATATTGAGTGCACTCGAATCTTAAGGTCACTCACCGTCCAGGTCCGCTGTCATGACAGCCGCGTTACCGCCGCGAATGCAATGCTCGACTGTCGCTCCACGCGCGATCGGGCGATGAGGAAGCTTCGATCGCATCGTCGCGTGAGCCCTGGCGAGGCGTTTCAGCCCAGGCCAGCGGGTCTGGGTCCGCTCGAGACCCGGGTGCTCGAGGAGCTTTGGGGCCACGATCGCGCGCTGACCGTGCGGCATGTTCATGTGGCGTTCCCCGAGCTGGCGTATACGACGTTGATGACGACCCTTGACCGCCTTTATCGAAAAGGCGTACTCGTGCGACGGCGACGCGGCCGTGCCTTTGCGTACCAGCCGCGGTGCTCGCGGCACGAATTGCTCGGTGAAATGGCATCGGGGCACGTCACCGATCTGCTCGCAGCGTCTGAGGGCAGCAATGCCATTCTGTCCACGCTGGTCAACGCCGTCGGTCGTCGCGACGCCGCGCTTCTCGACGAGCTCGACGCTCTCGTGCAGGCCGAGCGAGCACGGCTCAAGAGGGACAAGTCATGAGCTTCGCCGCCACACTGTGCCTGGTACTGGGCGGTGCTTTCGGGCTCAGCAGCCTGCTGCTGTCGCTCGTTGTCGCCGTCGCCTGGCGCGGCGGCCTCGCCCGCTCACGCGCGACCTCCGGCGAACTCCTGGCGCTGCGGCTGTTGCCCGCCGGCGGTGCGGCACTCCTCGCCTTGACCGTGGTGTTGCCCGCTTTCCTGCTTTACGAGCCGGCCCACCAGCGCGAAGAGGGCGGGCCGTTGCTCATCGCACTGTTCCTGTGTGCACTGCTGACTGTTGGTGCCGGGCTGTGGCGTGCGTGCTGTGCATGCATGGCAGCATGGGGCCTGATGAGGGAATGTAGTCCGGCGCGCGGCCGGTCCGTGATCGCCGGGCAGCACGTCGATATCGTCGACGTGCCAGAGCCTTTTGTCGCCGTCATCGGTGCATGGCGGCCGCGAATCGTCGCGTCCCAGCGCGTCGTCGGCGCATGCAGCAGCGAGGAGCTCTCCGGGGTCATTGCGCATGAAGCGGCGCACGTTTCCGCCCGGGACAATCTGAAGCTCCTGCTGCTGGTGTTCGGTCCGGATGCGCTGGCCTGGTTGCCGAGCGGGGCGAGCCTGGCAGCGCGCTGGCGGGCAGCGGCTGAGCGTGAGGCCGACGAACGCGCCACCGGCTCCGATCCGCATCAGCGCCTGGCGCTCGCGTCGGCGTTGCTCAAGGTAGCGCGCCTGTCGAGCGGCGCACCCCGTCCGCTGCCCACATTCAGCATGCCGATCGCAGCTGATGATGTCGCAGGTCGCGTGCGCGGGCTGCTCGCGGCGCCGCGGCCCGCTGCCCGGACAAATCGGATCTGGGGCCTGGTGGCGGGCGTGCTGATCG
>DATBYJ010000224.1:0-4767 GCA_036513795.1 Solirubrobacteraceae bacterium
GCAGCGCCACGGCGCGCCTGATCGAGGCCAAGGGCGAGGCGGAGTCGCGTCAACACCTCGCGGACGCCGAGGCCTATCGGCTGGAACTCATCGGCAAGACCAATGCCGGACAGATGGAGCGCGAGGGCGTGCTGCTTGCACACTACCCGCTCCTGATCCAGAAGACCCTGGCCGACAAGCTCTCCGACAAGGTTCAGGTCATCATCGCCCCGACGCCGGCGGCCGGTCAGTTCATCGGCGCGAACCTCATCGGCGTCCGCGCCTCGAGCGGCCCGGTCGCCGATCCGGCAGCCGCGGCGAGTGCAGATGTCGAGAGCCGGCAGTGATCCTCGCCCTCGCGGCGACCCTCGCCATCGTCATGCAGGATCACGCCTCGCTGCGCGCGGCGCCGCGCGCGGCCGCTCCGGAGCTGGTGGCGCTGTGGCAGGGCGATGTGCTCGAGGTTCGTGGCGAACGCGCCGGATATCTCAAGGTCTACGACTATCGCCGCGAGCGCGGCGGATATGTGAGAGGCGAGGCGGTCCGTCCGCTACGCCTTACCGAGGCCGATGCGCCTGAGCTGCTCGCGGTGCTGCGATTTCTGCGCGACCAGCCTGGCTCCGAGGCGCTGGGAATCAGCTACGGTGCCGCGTACCTGAAGGCCGTGCCGCCCCGAGCGCTCAGCGCGGAAGCCTTCGATGCCATTGCCCGCATGGCGGAGCGGCTGGCCGATGCGGCCTCCGGCGCTGGCTACTCCCGCGCCGACGTGGCCGCGCACCTGGAAGTGGTGACGCAGTTCGGCATTCACATGCGCACCTTGGAGCGCGACGGTCGCATGCAGCTGTGCTACGACGGCGAGCTGTACCGGCGCGTGCTTACCGTGCCCGGCGCGAGTTCCGAACAGCGCGCGCACGCGGTGCTCGGCCTCACGCGCCTGGATTGCATCGACCCGGATTCAGGTCCCGTGCTGCGTGCTTCGCTTGATGATGAGCGGCGAAGACTCCTCGAGGGCGTCGGAGAGCGGGATCTGAGCGCGCTCACCCGAAGTCGGCTGCACGTGCGGCGCGCCACGGTGTGGGCGTCGATCGCCTTTGAGGAGGCGCGGCGCCGCGAGGCGCCCCAGGTAGCAGCGCAGCTTGCGCTCACCGAGCTTCTGGCCGCGAATGCGGACGATCTCGGGGATGACCGTCGCGCCGAGTACCTGGATGCGGTGGTACGGGTAGGCGCGATCCGCTGGGCTGCGGTACCACCCGCGGCGGCGCTGGGCTCACTGGCCCTCACGGCAACCACGGGTGACCCGGGTCAGACGTGTGTGGCCCTCGAGGAAGCGCCGGGTCGGCACGACGCGCCGCTCGTGCGACGGTGCACTTATGGAATCGTGTGGATGGCCTCGGCACAGCCGCTCGCGCAAGGTCGGGGGCTGGTGCTCGCGGTGCAGCCGCTGGAGAGCTGGCGTGAGCTGTGGGTGTTTCACGCAGGCGTGGGTGGCTGGAGGATCGATGTGTTGTCGCCCTGCCTGGACGATCCCGAAGAGGGGTATGTCGAGTTCGCGGGCTTCGTGCCCGGCACCGGCCGCCTCCTGATAGCCCGCGATGTCAGGCAACGGGGACGATTTCGCCGCAGCTTCGAGGAGCTGCGGCTCGAGGATCTCGCGCTGGTCCGGCAAGCGAGCACACCCGATCTGCTGCGCGACTTTGGCCGTTGGCAGGACGTTGCCTGGCGACGTGACACGCTCGCGCTTCGCTAGAAGCGAATGCCCGGTCTCAGGATCAGCTGAAATGCGATCAGAAGGATCAGCAGAGCCGTGAGTGGATAGGCAATCGATCCGCAGCCCGTCCCGCCTGATGGCTTCACGCCGCTGACACGCCATGCCCCGGCCTGCAGCCAGGCGAGGCCGGTCACGGTCACGACCGCCGGCACCACGACCACCTCGACGAACTCGCGCGGTATCCGAAAGGGGATGATCAGCAGGATCGCGCTGACAGCGGGCAACGTGGCAACCCGAAAGACGAAGCGGGTCCGCGCCCGAGCGCTGGCGGTACAGGCGGGATTCCCGGCGAGGTTGAGTAGCGGACGCGCGAGCCACAGCGCCGCCGCCGGCATTGCCGCGAGTGCCACGAGGGCCGCCAGTGTTCTGGCCGTTGCGGTGAGGCCCAGATAGCCCATGGCCATACCGACGTCGTTTCGGGGGTTTATCGCTCCCACGACGACTTGTGGGAGTGACTGAAAGATTCCGTTGTAGCTCATCCAGACAAGGAACAGCCGGAGCGTGAGCGAACGGCCAGGCCCGCGCCGCAGCAGCACTGCGCAGACGAGGCCGCTGAGCAGGATCGCCAGCGCGCCCGTGCCTTGCAGCAGGTTCGCGAGCGGGTTGTCGCCTTGCCAGGTGTGATTGTTGTGGAAGAGAGTAGGGCGCAGGCCGGGAGTGAGCGCCTTGGGCAGCACCAGGAACAGCTCCTGAATGAAGAACGTCAGGTTGAAGGCGAGGGCATAGAGGAGCGCCGAATTGATCGTCAGCGTCCAGTTCCACGGTGTGGCTGGTGGAAGGACTGCGGCTGCCGAGACACGCCGCGCCTGCATCAGCCCGGTCACCCCGAGCCACAACGGTCCGGCAACGAGTGTCAGTGCGACCGCGATACCGACTGTAAGGGGTCCCGTGTTCAAATCCCGGTGCTCCGCCGAAGGACTCGGCCGTTCCGCCAAGGGTCCGCAGGCGCCAGACGTTCGCCGACATCCTTCCAGGCAGCGAGGTCACCACCATGGAGCTTAAGCGCGCCGGGTCACAACCTTCCCAGAAGGGACCCGCAGAATACTTCACCGGAATCGTGCGGATTGATCCGCTGAACAGCGCCCCCGCGCCGGCCCGCGTCTCGTGTGCCAGCGTCACGTTCGAGCCTGGTGCACGCACCGCGTGGCACACCCATCCGCTCGGCCAGACCCTCATCGTCACCGTTGGCTGCGGCTGGACGCAGTGCGAGGGCGGGTCGATCGTCGAGATCCGCCCCGGCGATGTGATCTGGTGTCCGCCGAATCGGCGGCACTGGCATGGGGCGACGCCCACCACGGGAATGACCCACATCGCGATCCAGGAAGCGCTCAACGGTAAGGTCGTCGAGTGGATGCAGCATGTCACCGACGCGGAATACCTCGCCGGCCCGCGAAGTGACGCCCCCTCGCCAGCCGGCGAATAGCGCGGGCGAGCCGCCGGGAAGCGCGGGTAATTGCGAAAGTGTGATGAACTGTCGCAGGGCGGGGGCCGCGAGCCGATAGCATCGCGATATGAACGAGACGATCCGCGCCTATCTGAAACGCCGCGTGCGGTGGTGCCTGGCAATCGCCATCACCGGTTGGCTCATCATCATCGCCACATCCGTCGGCGGCCGCGGCGCAAACCCGGGCTTCCCGATGCTCGGCTTCCTGACGTTCGGCGGCGCGATTGTTGCCCTGCAGTGGATCAAATGCCCGCGGTGTGTCGTGCGTCTGGGCCAGCTCGCCATGATCCTGGGGGTGCCGGGGCTGAAGCCGCAGCCGAACTTCTGTCCATATTGCGGTGTGAGCCTCGACGAGCCACGCACGCGGCTGACTCCGGGCGCCCAACCGACGGCCGTCAACCCTATCAGTTAGGGGTCATTTTCCCAGGATGGCCCCGGGGACAGCTTGTGGCGGCGACGTCTCGCCCCACTACTCAACGCTCAGTACGACCTTCCCTTTGGCGTGCCCGGCTTCCAGGTAGCGCAGCGCTTCGGAGGTCTCGCTCAACTTGTAACGCCGGTCGATGACCGGTGTCAGCTTGCCGGACTGCATGAGAGCGGCGAGGGTTGCCAGATCGTCCTTGTTGAGATCTGCCAGCATCATGCGGAACTTCTGGCTCACGAACTTCGACATGACCATGCCCTCGATCGGCGCCACCACCCAGCCGAACCAGTTGCCGGGAGCTGTCGAGCCGATCATGACGTAGATGCCATTGGCACTGAGGACGCGCCGGTAGTCGGACAACGAGTGCGTACCGACGTTGTCGACGATCAGGTCGTAGTGCTCCGTGCCCGCGGTGAAATCCTCGCGGGTGTAATCGATGACGTGATCCGCGCCGATCGAGCGCACCAGCTCGACGTTGCGCGTGCTGCACACCCCGGTCACGTCCGCGCCGAATGACTTCGCGATCTGCACGGCGAAGGTACCGACACCGCCCGAGGCGCCGTTGATCAGGACCTTCTGTCCGGCCTGCACAAGTCCCTTGTCGCGCACCGCCTGCAACGCGGTAATGGCCGCGATCGGCACGGCAGCGGCTTGCTCGAACGTCATGTTGGCGGGTTTCAGCGCAACGGCGCGATCGTCGCGAACCGCCACGTAGTCGGCGAACGCACCGAATTTTCCGCCGAACACCTCATCACCCGTCTTGAAGCGCGTCACCTTGCTGCCGACCGCCTCGACGGTGCCGGCAAAGTCGACACCGAGGCGCGGGTTCTGGGGTTTGCCGAAGCCGCTGTCGATGCGCACCATGTACGGCTTGCCCTCCAGGTAATGCCAGTCGAGCGGGTTGACGGAGGCCGCGTGCACCTTGACCAGGATTTCGTTATCTAAAGGAGTGGGCTTGGCGAGGTCTTCATAGCTGACGACTTCGGGTGAGCCGTAGCAACGGCGGACGATGCCCTTCATCAGGGTGGCGCCGGCCGGGGGGGCCGCTTCCGGGCCGCAGGCGGTGGTGTGGCTCATGAGGAGCGCCACTGTGACCACTCCCGCTGCCACGATGAGGACGAGAATGCTGAGGATTTTATAGCGTAGTTTCAT
>DATBYJ010000225.1:0-5952 GCA_036513795.1 Solirubrobacteraceae bacterium
GCGACGTCGTCGCCGCCGTCAACCTCGCCGCACCATCCCCAATGATCACCCTCGAGGAACTCATCGACGCCCTCGGACCACACCTCATCACCACCGCCGACCGCATCTCCGCCCGCCTCGGCTACCGACGCGACGACGAGACACACTAAAAGCCAATAGCTAGCCGACGCACCAAGCGGGCCCGCCAGTCATATCCTGGCGGGCCCCTCGCTCAGCTTCCAACTACTACTTTGTTACCGTCTCCTCGCTATTCCGATTCTTCTACTGCTGAGGAGTTGGCGATTTCCACCTTGCCGTTGAGCACGGCGGTGTTTTTGCCTGCGGCGGACGGCAGGCCGATTTTGCTGTTGATCAGCCCGTCGAGCAGGCCGAAGATGCCGCAGCCACTCGATCCAGGTGCTTTGAATGTGTTGTTGACAAGCGAGACTCCGCTGATTTCGACGATCCCGCCTTCTTCCTTGGTTGTTTTGGTGCCTGGTTTGCCCGTCGGGCCGCCGCTAGTCGCGCCGGTCGTCAGTTCGATGTTGATCGGTTCGGAATCCGAGCCGATGTAGCATTCGCTGCCGAACAACGGGTTTTCCAATTTCACCTTGACCGGCAGCGTCAAGGCCGTGCCTATACCGAGCTGCTCAAACGCCGAGTTCAACACAACCGAGCTCGCGGGCGCCGCCAATTCAGTGACCGCGTACACGTTGGTCAGTTTGTTCGCGAACAAATATTCACACAAGCTGCGTACTTCTTTTTCAAGCCAGCCCGAGCCTTTGATTTCTTCGCATTTAATGCCAAGCAGACCGCCGGGTACTTTCTGCGCGGTTTTCGTCAGCGTTTCGCCGTTGAGCGCCGCTGAGAGGGGTTTCACGTACGTCGGTTCGTTTTCCAGCAGGCCGCCCTGTAGCACCTGCGTGTTGACGATCGGGACTTCCTGTTTACCGATCGTAATGTACCCGCTCGTCGTCGGTGAGTACAGGCAGGCGTCCACTCCGGCTGCATGCACTGGGCATTGCGCGAACACCGCATACCCACCTTTAGGCGTCGCCATCGCCGAAGGCACTCCAATAACTGCCAGCGATGCGATCACGGCTACTCCAATGATTACTTTCCTCATCTGGCTCCACTTCCTTTCGTCTCGCTATTTTGCTTATCACCAGTGATGATTTGCGTTGCGCGTTGCAGCCTAACGCCACGACGCGCTGCTGCAAATCCCTGTTTTTCACCGTTCCGACTGTGCCCATACCTCCGACCAGTGGATGCCTATGCCCCCCACCCCAGGCCGCATGGGAGGAGGCCCGGTGCGCGTGCTCATCGTGAAACTTCTCAGTCGCTCAAGGAAACCTCCGCGCTCTTCGACCTGTCGCGTAGCCGAGCGGTTGCGAATCTTTGTTTCCGACGGGAGTGTCCGACGAACTGTGTAGGCACTGAGTCGAAGGGAGACTCATGCTTACAGCGACGCAGGTCGAGACGAAGGACAGTGGTGCCGCGGGTGTTTCGCGGAGCGAGCCCGGAGGGCGAGCGCAGCGGTGTGCTGGGCATGGCGTTTGAGATCGGAGGTGGAAGTCCTGTCCTGGGACCCTGACAGGGGGAACCCATCATTGATGAGGCAAGGGCGCGGCTCGGAGTTCACCGGGCGGTCCCAGTGTGGCTGTTTGCGCTGCGGGGCTTCCGTGAGGGCGGGTCTGAAGGAAGCCGTAGGTGTGTCGTGGTCGCGAACGAGAGTGAAGCGCCGTAAGGCGTCCTTTGGGTGGGTGAGCTGGCCGCTGGCAGCGATGCCCTGTTCCTGTTGGTCCTGGGGGCGTATTGGCGACGTGATCGCGGCGAAATCTCAGCGTCTTACCCCAGGAGGTCTGTTGGGTTCCAGTCGTTTGGCTGGTAGGCCGGAGAACGAGAGGACGACGGTTGATGGCCCAGCAGAAGTCGGAGGGTCGCGTATTACTGGAAGGCGGGGTAATGCCCGCTGAGCGTGCCGGGTCGAGTCCTGGCTCGCAGGGGAAGGCGATCCCGGTTGATCAAACGGCGTGGCAGCTTTGCCTGCCGATCGCGACAGCAGAAGACCCGCGTGGGTCCGCTCGCGTGGCGGCCTCGAACCTATCGGGGACCGTCCAAGCGGGGGTGCCGCAGGCGATCATCAACGCAGAACAGGTCACGTCGGTGACGATGGAAGGGGTATCAACCGGGACAAGTCAGCTGTTGCTCGTCCGGAGGACCGCCATTTCCTCGGGTTCTCTCTGCGGTTTGACCCGCAGACTGAGTCCGTGGAGATTCTGCTTTCCCAGCGCGCCAAGCGCATGGCGATGCAGAAGATCCGTCAGCTCACGCCGCGATTGTGGGGGTGGACCCTTCAGGGGTGCATCCTGCGGATCAACGCGTGGCTAAGGGGGTGGCATCAGTACTACCGGATCGTCTCGCCCGACGAGCAGTTCGTGTTGCGCGCTCTCGATGCTCATATTCGGCGTCGGCTGCGTGCGATCCTGCTGCGCCACTGGAAGCGTTGCCCGCGCTCACGCAAAACTCCCCATACTCGCTCATCGAAATTCCTCAGGCCTAGCGGCCCCTGTCGCGTAGCTGAGCCGTAGGCGAAGCGGAGCGACTGGGGCCGGCGCGGTTCTGTCGGGTCCCCCCTCGATAGTCAGTGGTGCTTGACGCCATCGACCAAAGAGGGAGGACCTTGGGGGTGCTCACACAGGAGGAAGACATGGAGATTGCTGCGTTGCGCGGTCGGGGCTGGACGGTGTCTGCGATCGCTCGTCACACGGGCCGGGATCGGAAGACCGTGAAGGCGTATTTGGCGGGTGACGCAAAGCGTCGGGAGCGCGCGCCGAGTGTGCTTGAGCCCTACCGCGACTACCTGGCCGCGCGGTTCGTGGACGATCCGCACGTGTTGGGGACGGTGTTGTTCCGCGAGGTGGGGGGTCTCGGGTTCGATCGTTCCTATCAGACGTTCGTTCGCCAGCTGCGGGTGCTGGGGTTGCGTCCGCAGTGTGAGTGCTGCCGGCGTGGCGGTGTTGATGTCACGACCGAGATCGATCACCCGCCCGGGGAGGAGCTGCAGTTCGACTGGCTGGAGCTGCGCGAAACGCCGTGGGGGCAGGCGGCTTACGTGCTGATTGGTGCGCTGTCGCACTCGGGGCGCTGCCGGGGCGTGTTCTGCGAGGGGCAGACCGGCCCGCACGTGATCGAGTCCCTCGACGGGGTCCTGCGGCGTTTGGGTGGCACGACCAGGCGTTGGCGGACCGACCGGATGCCCGGCGTGGTCTACCCGGGCACGGACCGTTTGCTTCCGGAGTTTGTGGCGTGCGCGAAGCACTACGGTGTCGCTGTCGATGTCTGTCCCGCGCGGCGCGCTAGGCGCAAAGGCGTAGCCGAGGCCGCGGTGAAATACCTGACACGATCGTGGTGGCCTGACACGATCGTGGTGGTGCTCAGCGGCGGTCGCTACACCAGCGCAGGCGCAAGCCGCCCTTGATCGTTTCTGTGTCGACGTTGCCGATGAGCGCCGCCGTGGCGGGCGCACGGTCGCGAAGCTCGCTGGCACCGAGGGGTTGCTGGGGCTGCCCAGCGCGCCGTTCCCCGCGGAGATCTGCGTGGAGCGCCCGGTGTCACGCTCGGCGCTGGTGGCGTTCGAGGGGAACCACTACAGCGTCCCCGCGGCGCTGGCGGGTGCCCCACAGGTCACGGTTCGTGCGCGCCTGGGTGAGCAGACGCTGCGGATCGTGAGCGCCGCGGGGACGCTGGTCGCTAAGCATCGCCGTGCACCCGGGGGCACCGGGCAACTGATCCGCTCCGCTGAGCACGCCGCGGGTCTGGAGCAGGCGGTGCTCGCTGCGTTCACGACACGCCCGCCGTGCCGGCGAAAGCAGAACCGGCCGCCAGGCCAAGCGGCCCTCCAGGCCGCGGCCGTCCTGCGCGGCGAGCACCCCGCCAACGACGGCGGTGGTGTGGTCATCGACCTGGAGCGCTACGCCCAGCTCGCACAGGTGGCGCAATGAGTGAGAAGGACGGTGTCTACCAACAACTACGAGGCCACCTGGCCCAGCTGAAGCTGACCGCGATCGCTGAGGCGCTCGCCCCGGCGCTCGAGCAGGCCGAACAGACCAAGCCCGGCTACACACGCTTCCTCGCCGATCTGCTCGAGGTCGAGGTTCAGGCGACAGAGCACCGCGCGCTGGGAAGCCGTCTGCGTCTCGCTGGGTTTCCGCAGACCAAGACCCTGGAGGAGTTCGACTTCGACGCGCAGCCCAGCCTTGACCGGCGTCTGATCGAGGAGCTCGCCACGCTGCGGTTCGTCGAGGAGAAAGCCAACGTGCTGTTCATCGGGCCGCCGGGGGTTGGCAAGACAACGCTCGCGATCGCGCTGGGCCTGAAGGCGGTGAAGGCCGGCTACCGCGTCTACTACACCACCGCCGCGGACCTCGTCGCCAAGACCGCGAAGGCAGCGCTCGAGGGACGCTGGCAAACCACGATGCGCTTCTGGGGCGGACCGGCAGTCCTGGTGGTTGACGAGCTGGGCTATCTGCCGATGGCGGGCGAGGCCGCAGCGCACCTCTTCCAGGTCATCAGCCGCCGCTACCAGGGCGGATCCATCGTTTTGACGACAAACCGCGACATCACCGGCTGGGGCCAGATCTTCGAGGACACGACCGTCGCGGCGGCGATGCTCGACCGTCTCCTGCACCACGCCACCGTCGTCCAAATCAACGGGCCCAGCTACAGAATGCGCCACCACCAAGCACGACTCGACGAGCTACGCAGCGGCCTGAACAAGCCCTGAAACACAGCACGTTGCACGCTCAACCAAGTGGGGAATTCTCATGAGCAACTCTGAGGAATTTCACTGATCCTTGACAGCGTCGCCCTACGATCGTTCGCAACCTCATCGCCCTCGGTGTCCAGCGCAGGGCCGCATGGCAAGGCGTCTATGCGGGACGCAGGTCTCTATGGGCTCTGAGCCATATACCGCAAGTCGATAATGCTCTGCGGACCCGGTTTTTCACCGACCGCGGGCTCGACTCGCTGGTGGCGCTGCACCACGACTGGCACGAGGAGATCGTCGCCCCTACCCACGAGCAGTTCGTGCTGGAGTGGGTGCCGATCGACATGAAGCAACGCGGCGTCCAGGACATCCTGATCGCGTGTGTCGACGGGCTGAAGGGATTCCCCGAAGCGATCGAGGCGGTGTTCCCCTCAACGACGGTACATGTCAAGACGCATTGAAAAAGGCACACCGCCGAAGTGCGCGAACGCGGCACGGTGACACGCCCAGAACGTCACGAGATCCTGCGACCCCGTCAACGCACAAAACGAGTCACGCGAATGACCGAGCACCATATGAAAACAGAACAACGGCAGCTCCAAACCCGAGAGCGTGCGGATCGGCTGCTCATGCGACCAATCGATCTGCGCCTGATGACCAGCAGCGGTCTCAAAACGCTCTGACGTGCGTGGCTCAGGACGCGGGCGAGTCCGCTCGGTATAGCGACGCACCGTGTTATAGCTACCAGTGAACCCATAGTCACGCACCAAATCCTGGTGCACCCTGGTCGCCAAAAGACGCGGTTCCGCGGCTAGCCACTGATCGATCAACGGCTTGAACTCATCAAGCTTCGACGGCACCCTCCGGCGCCGGTAGACAGGCTGAGCACCATCCTCCAAATACCGCTTGACCGTCCGCCAATCACGGCCGAGCAGCCGGCCGATCTCCGCATAGCCATACCCCTGCCGAGCAAGCGCCCTGACATCCATCAACTCCTCCTCGCTGATCACCGCGACCCCCAAGCTCGACGACACCCAAGCCGCCAGCCTCAAAGTCGCGTCGGACTGTCCCGCGTCAAGTAGTTGAGACAGGTTCTTCGGTTGAGGGTGTGGTCTCGGCTGTGTTCTCGGGGGTCGGGGCTGCGGTGTAGCGTCGATGGGCAGGGCAAACTGGAGCGCCTCGTGCGGGCGCTGCTGGTTGTAGAC
>DATBYJ010000226.1:0-11567 GCA_036513795.1 Solirubrobacteraceae bacterium
GGGCGCACACGGGCGCTATCGCTGGTGCAAGAGAAGACGCGCGAGCTTTCCCACCAGGCTCTACACGATCCGCTCACCGGCCTGCCCAACCGAGCACTCGTGCTCGATCGCGCCGAGCAGATGATCGCCCGCACCGAGCGCCATGCGGAGATGGTGGCGGGTGCCCTCTTCATCGACGTGGACGGCTTCAAGCACGTCAACGACAGCCTCGGCCATGCTGCAGGCGACCGACTGCTGAAAGTTGCCGGTGAGCGCCTGCAGCAGGTGGTCCGCGGTCAGGACACCGTAGGCCGACTCGGCGGCGACGAGTTCGTGGTGCTGGTCGAGTCGAGAGCAGACGACGTGGCGCTTGATCTACTCGCCGACCGTTTGACCGAGGCACTGCGCGCGCCCGTCGAGCTGGGCGTGGGCGGCAAGATCTTCTCGGTGACCGTGAGCATTGGCGTGGCTGTGGGGCGCTACGAGTCACCCGATGAGTTGCTGCGAGATGCAGACCTGGCGCTGTATGCGGCGAAGGCCGCCGGACGTGACCGCTATGCATTGTTCGACACGAGCATGTACGGCGGTGTGGAAGGCCGACTCGAGCTTGCCTCCGACCTCGACGCGGCGCTGCGCGAGGGCCAGTTCTTTCTGGCCTACCAGCCGATCTTTGAGCTGCCCACACGAGAGCTGGCGGGCGTGGAGGCACTGATCCGCTGGCAGCACCCGACGCGCGGCATAGTCGCGCCTGACAGCTTCATCCCACTGGCAGAGGAGAGCGGCTCGATCGCAGCAATTGGGCGTTGGGTGTTGCTCGAAGCCTGCCGACAGGCTGCCGTGTGGGCTGGCGAAGGGCTGGCGATCGGCATCGCGGTGAACGTGTCCGCGTGCCAGCTGGGCCGCAACGGTTTTGCCGAGGATGTACGACGAGCACTGCACGAGTCCCAGATCAAGCCCTCATCACTGACGCTTGAGATCACCGAGACGGCACTCATGCGCGACGCGGGAGCTGCATGCGAGCATCTGCTGGAGATCAAGGAACTCGGCGTGCAGGTGGCAATCGATGACTTCGGCACCGGGTACGCGTCGCTGTCTCAACTGCAGCGCATGCCGGTAGACATAATCAAGATCGATCGCAGCTTCGTGGCAGCGCTGGACGGGGAGGGTCAGGGACGTGAGCTGCTCGAGGCGATCGTCGGCGTCGGCCGCTCGCTATCGCTGACGGTCGTAGCCGAGGGCATCGAGGAGCACAGCCAACTGCACGCGTTGGAAGCAATGGGCTGCCAGTTCGCGCAGGGCTTCATGCTTGGGCGGCCGGGCAGTGCAGGCGCAATTCACACCGTACAGGGCTACTCGCTGCTCACCTCATAGCCCGCGTTGCGGAGCTCCGCCAACACATCCTTGGTGTGGTTGCGCCCGCGCGTCTCCAGCGTTAGCTGCACCCCCGTCTCGCGCACGTGTAGCGGCACGGCTTCGCGCTGGTGCTCCACGCTCAGCAGGTTCGCACGAGAACGTGCGACGAGATCCAACAGCTCCGCAAGCCCTCCCGGACGGTCGGGCACCCGAGTGAAAATCCGCACGCGCCGGCCCGCCTCGGTTTCCGAGCGCAGCAATAGTCCCGCGAGTAGCCCGCTGTCGACGTTGCCGCCGGAGACGATCGCCACGGTCGTGCCGGCGACGGGCTGCAGGCCTCCGTTCATGAGCGCCGCCACGGCCACCGCACCGGCGCCCTCGCCCACGAGCTTGGCGTGTTCGGCGAGGAACACCATCGCCGCAGCGATCTCCTCCTCGGTGACGGTCTCGAGCCCGTCCAGGAGCTCGCGCAGTAGCGGCAGCGTGAGCGTTCCCGGATGCTTGACCGCAACACCATCCGCGATCGTCGCACCGCTGGGCAAATCCGGGATGCTTGCCGCGTTCGCTGCAGCCAGGGCCTGCACAAACGGCGCACACATGCGCGCCTGCACACCCACAAGCTCCACCTGGGCGCCCGCGCGTCGTAGCGCTGTGCCGATACCGCTTGCCAAACCGCCGCCGCCGACCGGTACCACCACACGCGCAAGGTCGGGCACGTCCTCGAGCAGCTCCAGCGCCAGCGTTCCCTGCCCGGCGATCACATCGAGATCGTCGAACGGATGCACGAGCGCGGCCCCTGTGCTCACCGCACGCTCGCGAGCCAGACCAAGCGCCTCATCTACCGACGCGCCATCCAACTCAACACTCGCACCCAGCCGCTCCACCGCAGCGACCTTCGACACGGACGCATCCCGTGGCATGAACACCTCGCAGCCCACCCCCGCCACGCGCGCCGCCTGGGCCACCGCACGAGCGTGGTTGCCGGCGCTGGCCGTGACCAGTCCCGGGGCCACGCGCTGCCCGAGCGCAGCCACCTTGCTCAGCGCGCCACGCAGCTTGAACGAACCCGTTACCTGCAAGCACTCAGCCTTAAGCATCACCGCTGTGCCCGCCAGCTCTGAAAGCTCTGCACAGGCCAAAGTGGGCGTGCGGACGGTCGCGCGGCGGATCGCCCGGCTAGCGCCATCAAGATCCGCGCAAGCGATCAGCTCAGCCGCCGTGCGGGTGTCTGGCGCGCCTGCTGGTGCCTTGTCGCCGGTAGTCACGGTGTTGAAGGTATAGGTTGCATGCCTTATGGCGGAAAGCTACTTTGGGAGGGTGGCCCGGCTGGAGGAGATACTGGCGCGATTGCAGCCATCACTCGGCCTGCTGACAGGCGAGCCCGTGCCGCTGTCCGGCGGTATCACCAACCATAACTTCCGTGTAACGCTAGGCGGGCAGGCGTACGTAGTGCGCGTCCACGGCATCGGCACGAAGCTCCTCGGGATCGACCGCGACGCTGAGCGGGTGGCGTCCAGCGTAGGTGCTCAGCTCGGCATCGCTCCAGAGCTCGTGGCCGCGTTTGATGACTGCCTGGTGACGCGCTTCATCGACTGCGAGCCGGTGATCCCACACGAGATCGCCGACCACGTCGAGGCGCTCGCGTGGGCACTGCGTAGCTTTCACGACTCGCCGGCAAAACTGCCCACGCGCTTCTGGGTCCCCGACCTACTCCAGGAGTACGCCGACCGGGTGCACGAGCTCGGCGTGCAGACGACGGCCGTCTACGGTCGCGCCGCCACAGTGGCAGCACGCATCGCCGCAGCGCTGCCGCTCGATAACCCCCGCCCGTGCCACAACGACCTGCTCACGAGCAACCTCATCCGCGCACGAGCTGGTGCGGGGCGGGCGGGGGGCGAAATGCTGATCGTCGACTGGGAGTACGCAGGCATGGGCGATCCCTACTTCGACCTCGGAAACCTCTCTGTCAACAACGACTTCGACGAGGCCACCGACGAGCGTCTGCTAGGCGCCTACCACGGCGCGCCCGTGACGGATACGCGGCGGGCTAGGCTCGCGCTGATGCGCATCCTCTCCGACGCGCGGGAGGGCGCGTGGGGCGTCGTGCAGGCGGAGATCTCAGAGCTGGACTTCGACTTCGGCCGCTACGCGCGCACCCACTTCGAGCGCATGGAGGCGGCCATCGAGCAGCCGCAGCTGGAGGAATGGCTTGCTACCGCGGGCGCAGCGGCAGGCGACACGAACCCACAAGAGGAGACCGATGGTTAGACCGCGTGAGCTGCCAGACCGCGCACGCGTGGTCATTATCGGCGGTGGCGTGGGCGGCGCATCGATCGCCTACCACCTCGCCAAGCTGGGCGAGCGCGACGTGGTGCTGCTCGACCGTAACGAGCTGACCAGCGGCTCCACGTTTCACTCCGCCGGGCTCGTCGGGCAGCTTCGCTCGAGCGTGTCCTTGACGCGCATGATGATGGACTCGGTCGAGCTCTACCGGACGCTCGACTGCGGCTGGGTGCAGTGCGGCGGTATCCGCCTTGCTTGCACGCCCGAGCGCGAGCAGGAGGTCCTGCGCCAGGTCGCGTGGGCGAAGACATTCGGTTTGCCGCTGCAGCTGATCTCCGCCGAGGAAGCTCGCGGGCTGTTCCCACTGATGAGCACCGACGGTGTGCGCTGCGCCTCTTACCTGCCCAGCGACGGCTACCTCGACCCGTCGCTGTTGACCACTGCACTGGCTGACGGCGCGCGGGCAGGAGGCTGTCGCATCTTCACGCACACGCGCGTTACCGGCATTGACGTAGATAGAAATCCCACCCACCCCAGCGCCGACGGGTGGCAGCGTGTCCGCGGCGTACAGACCGAGTGGGGGCCGATTGAGGCGGAGGTAGTGATCAACGCCGGCGGCATGTTCGCCGCGGAGATCGGGCGGATGGCGGGCGTGCGTGTACCGATCGTGCCGTTCGCTCACGAGTACCTCGTCACGCAGCCGTTTCGCGAGCGGGTGGCGGACGAGCACCTACCCACGCTGCGCGACCCCGACCTGCTGATCTACTTCCGCGAGGAGGGCGGCGGCCTGATCATGGGCGGCTACGAGCGCCACTCCGCGCCGTGGGCGCTGGACGAGCACCTCGTGGACGCGATCCCCCAGGACTTCAACGGGCGGCTACTCGAAGAGGACTGGCCGCGCTTTGAGGAGATTGCTGTTAGCTCGCGCAAGCGCGTGCCGGTGATGGATGAGATCACCGTCACCAAGCTGATCAACGGGCCGGAGGCGTTTACGCCCGACAACGAGTTCTGCCTCGGCGAGAGCGACATGCGCGGCTTCTTCGTAGCCGCTGGCTTCTGCGCCCACGGTCTCGCCGGCGCGGGCGGCGTCGGCAAAGTGATGGCCGAATGGGTACTCGAAGGCGAGCCCACGATCGATGTGTGGGAGATGGACATCCGCCGTTTCGGCGCTCACTTTCGCTCGCCCAGCTACACGCTCAAGCGCACCAAGGAGGTGTATGAGACCTACTACGACATCCGCTACCCCGGCCACGAGCGCCTCGCAGGACGCCCGCTGCGCACCTCCAGCGCCTACCCATGGCACGCCGAGCACGGCGCCGCCTTCGGTGAGAAGTCGGGCTGGGAGCGCGTCAACTGGTATGAGTCCAACGCCGTCCATGGCGACGAGTCGCTACGCCCGCGCGGCTGGGCAGGAATGCACTGGTCGCCCGCCATCGGCGCCGAGCACCGGGCGGTACGCGAGCGCGCGGGGTTGTTCGACGAGTCCTCGTTCGCCAAGCTCGAGATCGCCGGCTCCGGCGCCGCGGAGTTCCTGGCGCGCCTGTGTGACAACGACGTCGCCCGTGATGTGGGCGCGATCACCTACACGCAGATGCTCAATCGCCGCGGCGGTATCGAGTGCGACTTCACCGTCACGCGTGTCCAGGAGGAGCTGTTCTCGATCGTCACCGGCACCGCCTTCGGCAACCACGACCTCAGCTGGATCGCCCGCCACGCACCACATGACGGCAGCGTGCGCTGCACAGATGTGACGGCGCGTTGGGCATGCTTTGCGTTGTGGGGTCCTCGCGCGCGGCACATCCTCGCGCCGCTTACCGACGATCCGCTGGAGTTTCCCTACATGCATATGCGCGAGCTGGCGATCGGCGATGTGCCCGTACGAGCGCTACGGGTGACGTTCGTGGGCGAGCTCGGCTGGGAGCTCTACTGCCCCACCGAGTACGGCGCCGGGCTATGGCGAACGCTGTGGCAGGCCGGGCAGGAGCATGGCCTGGTGGCAGGCGGCTACCGGGCGATCGACTCGCTACGACTGGAGAAGGGTTACCGCGTGTGGGCCGCCGACATCACGCCCGATGAGACGCCTTATGAGGCCGGTCTTGGCTTTTGCGTGCGAAAGCAGGGTGGCTTCACCGGCGCGGCAGCGCTGGGGCTAGGCGCGGGTGACAACGGCCTGGGAACCGCGGCTAAACCGGCCAAGCGCTTGCGCTGCATCGCGCTCGACGACCCGCGCTCGGTGGCGCTCGGCAATGAGCCCGTGCGCATCGACGATCAAGTGGTCGGCCGGGTTACCAGCGGCGGCTACGGCTACACGGTCGAGCGCTCGATTGCCTACGCCTACGTGCCCGTCGAGGTGGAGCTGGGCACGAGCGTCGAAATCGACATCTTCGGGCAATGGATAGCGGGCGTGGTCACTCACGAGCCGCTGTTCGATCCCAAAGGCGAGCGGGTCAGGGTTTAGCTTGCGAGGCCTTTGCGGTTGGATTGAGATCGTCGATTGTCAGCAAGTGTGCGGGAGCATCCGCCAGGATCGTGTGCGTGCTCACCTGCAGCGTCGCGTCGATGTGAACCAGCCTGCCCGGCTCCAGCAGCCGCCAGCCAGGATCGCTGTCCATGCGCTCACTGGCCAAAACCACGAGCGGCTGCACGACCGCGGACTCGGAATGCACGCGACTACCGAAGCTGCTCACGTGCTCCAGCGGCTTCCCGGCCGGGCGCTCGAGCAGATACAAAGGATGCGTAGCCGGATAACGGAGAGCCCACAGCCCGTCGGCATCGGCGAGCAAGAAGTTGATCGCGAACAACGGCAGGGTCGCGGCGATCCACCTGCAAGCCACCTTGATCCCCGCCTCTATGTTGCCGTCGTGCGCTGCGATCTCGCGTGTGATCAGCGCGAAGAATCGCTCCGAATCGGTTTCGCCTTTGACCAGGTGGCTATCGCTGCCGAGGTGCACGTCGAGCGCGGGTAGATCCTCGATCACACCGTTGTGCGCGAACAGCCGGCCGTGCTGCTCGAACGGGTGCGTATTACGGCGATCGAGCGTGCCCGTGGAGGCGAAGCGGATATGGGAGAGAAATCTCGTCGAGTACAGCTCGCGCGCCTCGCGCGCAAAGGTCCGGTCGCTGTAGGCAGCGTGTGCCTGCTTGCTGACGTGTGGGCCACCGCGAGCGTCGAACCAGCCCAGGCCGGTGCCATCAGGCTCGCGGTGGCTCTGTGCCGAGAGGCTGTCGGGAGCATCGAGCAGCCAGAACGTTGCGGTGGCGGGCGTGCTGCCCGCGCTCATGCCAAATAGGCGGCACATTGCCGTGACGATTGCAGGTTTTCCGCGTTACCGCCAAAGCTGCAACGATTACCGGCATGGATGCGATGCAGCCACGCACGATTTCGCTCCATGGTCGGCCGCTGAATTACCTGCAGGCGGGCAGCGGGCCGGTGCTGCTGATGATCCACGGGATGGCCGGGACGTGTGAGAACTGGCAAGCGGTGATCGAGCCGTTGGCCCGGCACTACACGGTGATCGCACCCGACCTACCGGGGCACGGTCACTCTGCGCCTGGTGCGGGCGACTACTCACTCGGGTCGCTCGCTGCGGGCCTGCGCGATCTGCTGCTCACGCTCGGGCACGACCGCGCAACGCTCGTGGGTCACTCGCTTGGTGGCGGTATCGCCCTGCAGTTCGCCTACCAGTTCCCCGAGATCACCGAGCGCCTGGTGCTCGTCTCCAGCGGCGGTCTCGGCCCCGAGGTCAGCCCGGTCCTACGCGCGGCGGCTCTCCCGGGCGCGAACCTCTTCATCGCTGCGACCGCCGGCCCTGGGAGCATCGCTGGGTCAGTGCTGACGCGCGGGCTCGCGGCGATTGGCCTTCACCCGAACGCTGACGTGGCCGAGGTGGCACGCGGCTATGCGTCACTCGCCGACGCAGGTCGTCGTGGCGCGTTCCTCGCGACACTGCGCTCCGTGGTGGGCACCGAAGGCCAGCGCGTCAAGGCGGGAGACAGGCTCTACCTGGCGGACGGCGTGCCGGTGTTGATCGTCTGGGGTCGCCACGACAAGATCATTCCAGTGGCCCACGGTGAGTACGCGCATGAGCTCATCCCCGACAGTCGCCTGGAGATCTTTGACGAAGCCGGCCACATGCCCCAGCTCGAGGTCCCAGCGCGCTTCGTCGCGGTGCTCGAACGGTTTCTCGAGGACAGCGAGCCAGCGCAATGGAGCTCGGAGAAGTGGCGGTCGCGGTTGACTGCTGCTGCCAGCGCGTAGGCCGACACTCGCCGGCAACGCGCCGGCACGGGCTCGCCGGTGGTTGGGGCAAACTAATCGGCAATGCCTGATGAGCTCCCCGAGTTGCTCGTGGCCGACAGGGCCCGCTGGCGGGCGTGGCTGGCCGCACACCACGACCAAGACCAGGGCTTGTGGCTGGTGCTCGCCAAGAAGCACGTAGTCGAGCCGACCAGCCTCACCTACGACGAGGCCCTGGAGGAGGCGCTCTGCCACGGCTGGATCGATGGCCAGGTGAGGCGGCGCGATGAGCTCACATATCGCCAGCGGTTCACCCCTCGACGAGCGCGCAGCTCGTGGTCAAAGCGAAATGTCGGCCTCGTAGAGCGACTACACACCACGGGCTTGATGCACCCAGCCGGCCTGCAGGCAGTCGCGCGCGCGAAGGAGGACGGACGTTGGGACGCCGCGTATGCCGGCCAGGCGACTATCGAGGTTCCGGCCGACCTGAGCGCTGCGCTCGACGCGGCACCAGAGGCCAAGGCGATGTTCGCGCGACTCACCGGTCAGAACAGGTACGCGGTCCTCTACAGGATTCACGAGGCCAAGCGCAGTGACACCCGTGCACGGCGGATCGAGCACTTTGTCGCGATGCTCGCGCGGGGGGAGACGATCCACCCGCAGGGCAAAGGCAACCGGTGATCGCGGCGCTGGCAGCTAGGCCGCGGGGGGCACCAGCGCGGAAGCAATGCGCTTGGCGGCGGTTTCCTTAAAGAACGCTTCCGTGCCGGCGACGTCGAGCGGGCGGGAGAACAAGAAGCCCTGACCGTTGTCGCAGTCCTCATCTCTGAGCAGCGAAAGCTCCTGGTGCTGCTCGATGCCCTCAGCGAACGTCTCGATCGACAGTGCCTTGCCGAGTTGCACGAGCGTGCGGATCAGGGTCTCGCCCTCCTTGTTGTGCTTGAGCCCGGAGATAAACGAGCGGTCGATCTTCAGCGCGTCGACGGGGAACCGCTGCAGGTGGGCCAGCGACGAGTATCCGGTGCCGAAGTCATCGATCGCGATACGCACACCGAGATCCTTGATCGCGGCGAGGCGCCTGGCAGTCTCCTCGACGTTGCGCATCAGCGTTGTCTCGGTGATCTCGATCGTCAGTGAGGCGGGGTCAAACGCCGCGTCGCTGAGCGCCCCTTCGATATCCACGATCAGCTGGTCTGCGTCGAGCTGGCGTGCGGACACGTTGACGGCCATCACAATCTGGTAGCCGGACTGCTGCCACTCGGCGCCCTGACGACACGCCTCGCGCAGCACCCACCTACCAACCTCTGTAATCAGCCCGGTCTCCTCCAGCAAGGGGATGAACGCATCCGGCTGCACGATGCCGCGCGTCGGGTGACGCCAGCGGATGAGCGCCTCGACGCCGGTGGGCGTCATGTCGTTCAGATCCAGCGTCGGCTGGTAGGCGAGGAAGAACTCGTCGTTCTCGAGTGCTTCACGCAGATCCATGTCGAGTTCCAACCGGTTTTGGACCTTGTCCTGCATCCCGCTCTCGAACACGGCGTAGCAGTTCTTGCCGTCCCACTTGGCGCGATACATGGCGATGTCCGCGTCACGCAGCAGCTCCTCGGCCGAGTCGCGCTCGCCAACGGCGATGCCGATACTGGCCGTCACGGTCAGCCGCGTCTCCTCAGCGCCAAGCTTGAATGGGTGCTTGAGCGCCTCCAGCAGCCGCTCGGCAACCAGCTCCGGACCAGCCGCCAGCGAAAGCTCCTCGGCAATGACCACGAACTCGTCGCCGCCGAGACGCCCAAGCGCGTCGGCGTGGCGTACGACTCCCTCCAGGCGGGCAGCCACAGCACGCAGGAGCTCATCGCCGACGCCGTGGCCGAGCGTGTCGTTGATCGTCTTGAAGTTGTCCACGTCGATGAACAGCGCCGCTACGGGAGTTTGGTTGCGTGTGGAGCGCGCCAACATCTGCTCGACGCGATCGAGGATCAGCGTTCGGTTGGGCAAGCCAGTGAGCGGGTCGTGGGTAGCGAGAAACGCGAGCTCCTCCTCGCGGCGGCCGAGCTCTTCGTCGGTCCGCTGGCGCTCCTGCTCAAACGATTCACACACGCGTATGAGGCTGAACTCGAGGCTCATCTGCAGCATGCTCAGCGCCTGCGCCAGCGCCTCGTCGGAGATTTTCAGCTCCACGGCGCTTTCGCGCATGACGTCTGCCATTACGTTGCGCCACCACAGGCTGCGCCGAGTGACCTCGTTCAGCGAAGCAGCGCGGTGGGCGGCCAGCTCACCGAATATCCGCGACGTTTCACGCGCGGCGTCGTTGGTTACCTCGAGGCCCTCGCCTGCGATCCAGCGAGCGACGGCCATTGTGGAGTTCGTGCAGATGCGCTCGAATCGCTCCTGCACCGGGGGATCGACCACTTCGCCGCCCACGGCCGTGTTGGCGATAGTCCGCCTGAGCACGTCCCCAGCCCGTGCCTTCAGCGCCTCGCCGAGGCGACCCACACCCTCGGGCGGACACTCCATCAGCGCGGTCGGAGGCATCGGCGCACGCGGCTCGGCACCCTCCAAACTCGTGCTTCGTAGCGCCATCTCAGCTCGATTGGCCGGTTGCGCCCGCCGCTGGGAGATCGACCTCGAACAGGTTCTCCACGCCCTCAACCTGGGTGGGCTTGCCCATGAACAGTCCCTGCGCCATCGTGCAGCCCATCGCCTGCAAGGTGGTCATCTGCTCGTAGGTTTCGATCCCCTTTGCGACCACCGTCAGCGACAGGTCACGTCCGACGATCAGGATCGCCTCGAGCAGCCAACTGCGGTAGTCCTCATCCTCGGCGGCAGCGAGCGAGCTACGGTCGACCTTAAGGAAGTCGATCGGCAGTCGCCGGAGATCGCCATGGTGGGCGTAGCCGCTACCTCCGAAGTCGTCGATCGCGATCCTCACACCGAGGCGCTTAATCTCTTCCAGGCGAGCCACCGCGGCGCTGACGTCACCCATGACGGTGGCCTCGGCAATCTCCAGGGTGAGCAGCGAAGGCTCGATCCCCGATTGCTGCAGTGCACGCAGAACATCCGTGGGGAAGCCCCCTCGGTTCAGCTGGGTGGCCGACACCTTCACGGAGATGCCTACCCGGTGACCAGTGACGTTCCATGCCGCAGCCCGGTTGCAAGCTTCTTCCATCACCCAGCGGCCGATCGGCACGATCAGCCCGGTTTCCTCAGCAAGCGGGATGAAGTCCTCCGGCGGGACGTTGCCCTTCTTGGGATGCTCCCAGCGGATGCGTGCCTCGAGTCCTGCCACCTTGCCTGTGCTGAGGTCATAGATCGGCTGGTAGAGCAACGAGAATTGACTGTCGGCGAGTGCTGCGTTCAGCTCCACCTCGAGCACGCCGCGTCCCTCGATCACGGAGCGCATGTTCGCGTTGAACAGTGTGTAGCGGTCCTTGCCGGCGGCCTTGGCGGCGTGCAGCGCGAGCTGGGCGTCGCGCAGCAGATCGTCGGGGTTCGCGTAGCGGCCAAACGCCAGGCCAATGCTGGCCGTCATGAAGAAGTTGGGACCGAAGTCCGCGAGCTCGAACGGCTTGTGCAGAGCCTCGATGACGCGTCTTGCGAGTGCGTCCAGACGCGCCCCGCGGGCTGCGGACTCGACCAGAATCACGAACTCGTCGTCGCCGAGGCGGCCCACGGTGTCGCCTGCGCGCACCACCGCGTCGAGGCGTTCTGCCACGTTCTT
>DATBYJ010000227.1:0-20707 GCA_036513795.1 Solirubrobacteraceae bacterium
AAGCAGGGCCCACCGGCGGCGCAACGGCCGAAAAAGAACCGGCAACGAAAGAACCCGAAGCCAAAGGCACCGAAACGCCCGCCGGTCCGACCGGCGGCGCCAGCGCCCCCTAGTTAATCGGGACGGGCGCTACGGCGTTGAGATCAGGGTCGCGCTGAAGGTCAGACGCGCGGTCTGATACAGACAGTAGTACTGAACCGCAGTGCCAATTTCGCTCTGAGCAGTCTGCGAGCCGGTCGTCTTACACCCGCTCTTGGGGCGGCTGGCGCGCCAAGATGTGTCGTTGCCAAACCCGAGTGCAAGCGCTGGCGCCCATGTGGGCACGGTCAGCGCAACCACATAGCCCTTCTTGATCGGGATCGTGGCTTCGAGTGGGAACTGCGCGGTTTTGCCGAAGTACGGCGTCAGCTTGACGAGCGGACTCTGGGCAACGAGCTTGTACGTCAGGTTCGGCTTGCGCTGCGGCGCGAGGATCGCGAGCCCCGCTTCTGCGGGCCCGCCCTCGCTGCTTTCAAAGAATTTGACCTGTGTCGCGTTTGGCGCACCGAGCGTGATCGTCCATGCGACGATCGTGCCGCTGCGGGGAGCACTCAGTAGATTGCGTTCGGAGCCGACCTTGACCTGAAAGCCAGTCGTGCGGCTGACCGCGTAGCACGGTGTGCCAGGGCAGCTGGGCACGGTCGCGGGGGTGGTGGCCGGGATCACGCCGACTTCGGTCAGCGTCGCCGGCGCCACGGCCGGCAGCACTAGCGCGAGCGCAAGGCTCGCAAGGACAGCTAGGGATATACGTCTCATGTTTGCCATTCAACACGCCTACACGCGCTTTGTCGCGGTTCTACCATTTCTCTACCGCGCCCCCAGTTCCTGCGCGGCCGCTTGAATCTGGTCCTGATCGCCCGCCACTGGAATCCACGGCAGCTTCAGCGGGTCGTCGTCGTAGCGAGGAATTACGTGCACGTGGAAATGGAACACCGTCTGCCAAGCGGCTCGACCGCAGGAGTTCAAGAGATTCACGCCGTCAGCGCCAAGCCGCTCCTTTGCGCGCTTGGCCAGACGCTGGGCCGCACGCGCGACCGCACTCAGATCCTCAGGGTCGATGCTGAGCAGATCGGTGCTGTGCGCGCGCGGAATCACTAGTGCGTGTCCACGGGTGGCGGGCGCGATGTCCATGAAGGCGATCGTGTGCTCGTCTTCGTCGATGATCCGTGCCGGCAGCTCGCCTGCGACGATCTTGCAGAAGATACAGTCAGGATCGGCCATCCGGCGCAGATCCTACGCCAAGTGCATCAGCTTGCGTGCATATGACAGCGCCTGTGCGCGCGTGTCGACCTCGCCGCAGTATTGAGCAGCGGCGATTGCCTCCAAGAGCTCGCCTACACGCGGGCCAGGTGCGATGCCGAGATCATCGGCGAGCTCATCGCCACGTAGCAGCGGCCGGGGAGGGCCGTACGTACGCCACTGCAGCGCATCTGCGAGTACGCTCGCGGCAAGCTGCAGGTGCGCCGCGATCGACTCCTGCGCACGGTCTCCTCTGGTAGCGAGGCGATCGGCGATGGAAAGGAGCGTCACGTCGACCTCGACCGGCGAGCACACACGAAGGTAGGTGAACACGGTCCCGCGACCCAGCGGCTGTGGCTCATGAACCAAGAAGCCGAGCCGCAGATGATTCCTGACGAGCGCCGCCACGTGCGCGCGCAGCCGCTCGCTGGCGCGCAGCCGCTCGAGGACACTACGCGCGAGCTGCGCTCCGCGGACGTCGTGGCCATAGAACGTGACGGCCCCGTCAGGGCGGGTCTCCCGTGTCAATGGCTTGGCGGCATCATGCAGTAGCGCCCCCCAACGCAGCGCATCGCCGCGGGTCAGTTCGTCAGCCAGCGGCTCGGCTAGCAAACCGTCAAGCTGCTCGCGGTACTCCCCGAGGGTGGCATCCAGCGCTCGTGCGCTGTCGCTGGCGGTCTCTGTGGTCTCGCCGCCCGACATGCCATCAGCAGTTGCAAATCGACCACCAGTGATGTCTACAACCCGGTCGAAGACCTCGAGCGTGTGGCCAAACACGTCGCGGTGGTGAAAACGGTTTTGCTCCACCCCGCGTAGCTCCTCAAGCTCCGGCAGCACTACTGTCATCGCACCAAGCGAGTCGAGCATCTCGAGCCCCCGGCGTGCGCGTGGGGCGGCGATGATCCGCCGCAGCTCCATGAACACACGCTCGGCGGACACGCGACTGAGACCGGCCGCAGACGAAGCTGCACAACGCGAGGTCTCGCTCTCGACCGCAAGACCCAGCTCTACAGCCAGCCGCACCAGGCGCAGCACCCGCAGCGGGTCCTGCTCGAACGCTGCCGGCCCAGACATTCGCAGGCGCTTGGCCTGCAGGTCGGCGATACCGCCCAACGGATCGACCGACGCGCCACCCGCGAGCGGCTCGGCGATCGAGTTCAGGGTGAAATCGCGCAGTCCCAGGTCGTCCTCGATGCTCGCTCCGCGCAGCGGCTCGACGTCAACCTGCCAGGCGCCGCCGCGGGCCACCACACGCCAGGAGCCAAACTCCTCCGACAGCGCAAAGCTTGCCGCACCGCGTGCCGCGCGGGCCAACCTGCGCGCCGCATCAGCGGCCTCGCCCTCCACCACGATGTCAACATCCGCTGTCTGCCTGCCCATCAGGCGATCGCGTACCGCGCCACCCACCAGCCAGGCCCGCGTACCCGCCAGCGCTTCACGGGCGACGTCAAGGCCGGCGCTCATACCGGGTCGGGAGCCGCCGCCTGTGAGCAAGCCGGCGTGCCAGCGTCGAGCAGAACACCATCGCGGTGATACACGCGCGGCACCCTCGAGGTCAGAGCACAGGTGATCTCGTAGTTGATCGTCTCCAGACGCCGGGCGACCTCCTCAGCGGTGATCCGCTCGCTGAGCTGAAAGCCAATCAAGATCGCGCGCTCCCCCCGCAACCGCTCGGCGTGATCGTCGTAGCCGAGATCAACGGTGATGCTATCCATGCTGACGGTACCCACCAGCGGGTGGCGATGTCCCGCGATCAGCACGTCCGCGTTGTTGGACAGCCCGCGACGCCAGCCGTCGCCATAGCCGATCGGAAGAACGCCGATGTAGGTGTCGCCGTCGGCTACGAACTGACGTCCGTAGCCCGCGCTCTCCCCCGCCCGACACAGCTTCACGTCAGCCAGCCACGAGCTCAGCTCGAGCGACGGCTCGAGCGCCCGCGCCGCAGGATCCTTGCCAAAAGGGTCCATGCCGTAAATCGCAATCCCGCAGCGCACCATGTCGAATTGCGCTTCCACGTCACGCATCGCCGCTGCGCTGTTGGCTGCGTGGATCAGGATCTCCGGATCCTCGACCTTGACCGCCCGAGCCCAGCGCGTAAACGTAGCGAGCTGATCGGCGAAAAAGCCATCGTCTTTGAGGTCATCGGCGGTAGCGAAATGGGTCATCACCCCAGCCAGGGTCACGCCATCGGTGCGTCGTGCGACAGCCGCTAGATGGGATGCCTCCTCTGGGTCGCGGGTCCCCAGACGCCCCATGCCGGAGTCGAACTTAATATGCACCCGTCCTCCGCCGGCTGCCGCGACCGCCGCCAAATAGGCCTCGTTCCATACGATCACATCCGCATCAACCGCCAGCGCTTCACGGAGCTCCACAGGGCTGAGGGCGCCCATCACCAGTACCCGCACATCCTGCAGCCCGGCTTTTCGAAGCTCAGCTGCCTCGCGTGCATCAGCCACCGCCAGCCAGCTTGCGCCGCCGGCCAATGCCGCACGTGCACTCTGCACCGCCCCGTGGCCATATCCGTCTGCCTTGACAACGGCGCACAGGGCTGCACCATGCTGCAGCTGGGTGCGCAGACGGGCGCAGTTGCGTTCGATCGCCGCGATGTTCACGCGCGCCTGCGCACGTCGCGCAAACGCCGCGTCCTTGCTCTTGGCAAGCACCGATGCTCCGTCAGCCATCGGCTCGCTCGCCATCGTGTCGCTGCCCGTTGGCCGCCGACTGCTCGTCGGCTGCCCGCGCTCGCGCGGCGGGGAGTGCACCGATCACGTCCGTGGCGATCACACCCTCGGGGCAACCCACGCGCCAGGCAGCATGTCTGCCGGCCTGTGCGTGTAGCCACACTCCCGCGGCAGCAGCTGTGAAGGACTCGAGTCCCTGCGACAGCAGAGCCGCGATGACACCAGTGAGCACATCGCCCGTACCGGCCGTTGCGAGCGCGGGGCTCGCGCCTTCGCTGACCGCCACGCGACCCCCTGGCTCGGCGATCAGCGTGTCATCGCCCTTCAGCACGACGACCGCCTGTGCCTGCTCGGATGCCGCTCGCACGTAGCACAGGCGTTCACGCTCGATCTCGTCGCTGTCGCACTCGAGCAGCCGGCCAAGCTCGCCCGCGTGCGGTGTGAGCACCGTCGGCGCGCGACGTGCGGCCAGCTCGCCGAGCCTCCCCGCGTGCGCATTTAGGCCATCGGCGTCGAGCACCATCGCCACCTTCGCCTCAGCGGCGAGCGTGCGTGCGAACTGACACGCGGCGGGACTACGCCCCAGCCCAGGGCCCAGCGCAAGCGCGCCGCCACGAGCACTCGCCTGGAGCACACCGGCCACCCCCTCATATGTGTGCGCCCCATCCTCCTCGGGCATCCCCCGGGTCATCATCTCCGGGGTTCCCCCGGTGGCGAGAATTCCCTGCTGAGAAATGGGAACGCAAACGGTCACGTAGCCGGCCCCCGCACGCATGCTTGCCTCGGCGGCCATCCTCGGCGCACCGGTCAATCCACACGATCCACCGGCGATAAGCACATGACCGGAGATGAACTTGGTCGAGGACGCATCCCTGCTCGGCAGCTGCTCGCGCACGCTCTGCTCGATCAGGCCGACCGACGCAGCCAGTGGCGCCCCGCGCGGGATGCCGATGTCAAGCGTCTGCACCTCGCCCGCGTGGGCCTTGCCCGGACGAACCCACAGGCCAGGCTTTGCGGCATGGAAGGTGACCGTACACGACGCGCGTACCGCCGCCCCGCGCACAACCCCGCTCGAGGCATCCACCCCGCTGGGCACATCCACGCTGACGACACACGTGCCGAGCGCATTGATCGCCTCGATCGCCGCGGCCACAGCACCGCGCGGCTCGCCCTCGAAGCCCGTCCCTAGAAGCGCATCGACCACCAGCACGCCGGCGGGAAAGACATGAGCGCCAGCGCCGGACGTGGCCGCTCCCAACCCGTGCTCATCCTCAGACCAGGCTTGCCCGTTGATCCGCACCGGTGGGTCCCCCGGAAGGCGTTCGAGGTTGGTGCGCGCATCGCCTGCGAAGTCTGTAGGAGACGCGACACAGACGACTGTCACCGGACGAGCGGCGCTGCGCAGCAAACGTGCTGCCACCAGCCCGTCGCCACCGTTGTTGCCCTTGCCGCACACCACCGTCACCGGCCCGTCCGCTGCAAGACGCTCGACCGCACGCGCTATCCCCTCACCGGCACGCTCCATCAGCTCGAGCCCCGGTACTCCCTGCTGTTCGATTGCCCACCGATCGACGCCACGCATTGTCTGGGCATCGGCGAGCGGGATCAGCCATGACGGCAGGGCAGGCACGCATGCGATGCTAGATGGTTGCTGCTCCCCCGCGCTAGTGCTACTGCCTCAACACGGCGGCGGCTGCGGCGATCTACTCGACGGTTACGGTCTTCGCGAGGTTGCGTGGCTGGTCGACGTTCAGCTCGCGCCGACGCGCAATCCGGTAGGCAAGCAGTTGCAACGGTATGACCGCAAGCATCGGCTGCAGCATCCAATCAATGGCGGGCAGCGTGATTACGGCGTCGGCGCTCTGGCCGATCTGCTCGTTGCCGATGGTGGCGATGGCGATCACTTTTGCGCCGCGGGCACGAACCTCCTGCATGTTCGAGACGACCTTCTCGAGCACTGGTGAGTTGGTGGCAACGCAAACCACAGGCGTGGTGTCGTCGAGCAAGGCGATCGGTCCGTGCTTCATCTCGCCTGCGGCATATGCGTCGGTGGCGATGTAGGAGATCTCCTTGAGCTTGAGCGCTCCCTCCAGCGCGACCGGCAGACCGACGTGGCGGCCGATATACAGGAAGAACTCACTACGACAGTAGGCATCGGCCACGCTTGCGATCTGCGCCTCCCCTCCGGCGAGCACCTCGTCGATGCAGTGCGGCAGGCGCTTGACCTCGCCCACGAGCTCAGCCAGCCGCTCGGGCGCGAGCGTGCCCCGTAGCTCGGCCAGCCGCAGGCCCAGCAGATACATGACGGCGACCTGGCAAAGGAATGTCTTCGTCGCCGCAACCCCGATCTCCATGCCGGCGCGCGTATACAGCACGCCGTCGGCGTCGCGTGTGGCCTGCGAGCCCATCACGTTGGTCACCGCCAGCACCCGCGCTCCGCGCTCGCGCGCGAGGCGCATCGCGGCGAGCGTGTCTGCCGTTTCACCCGACTGGGTAATGCCGAGCACCAGATCGCCCGGCCCCACCACAGGGTTGCGGTAGCGGTACTCGGAGGCGATGTCCATCTCAACGGGGACGCGCGCCCACTCTTCGATCGCGTAGCGCCCAATCAGACCCGCGTGGTAGGAGGTGCCGCAGGCGATGATCACGATCCGCCGCACGTCGTTCAGCAGGCTCTCGTCCATCACATCCTGCTCGTAGAGATCAACGCCGCTACCTCGCGCGGTACGGTCGGCGATGGCGTCGGCTACCGCGTCCGCCTGTTCATGGATCTCCTTCAGCATGAACGTCTCATAACCGCCCTTCTCGGCGGTCTCCTCGTCCCAGTCGACGGTCTGCTCCTCGCGCTGCACCGGCTCGCCAGCAGCGGTGGTGATGGTCACGCCGTCCGGCCGCAGCACCGCCACCTCGCCGTTGTCCAGGTACTGGATGCGCCTGGTCTGCGATAGGACCCCGGGGACCGCCGATGCAATGAACTGCTCGCCTTCGCCGCGGCCGATGATCATCGGACACTCCTTGCGCGCGCCAACCAGCAGTTCGGGCTGATCGAGGCTCATGGCGACGAACGCGTAGTGGCCGTCCAGCTCCGCGTAGGCCGCGCGTACGGCGTCGGCTAGGTCGCCGTCGTAGTGCTCGGCGATCAGGTGAGCGATCACCTCCGCGTCGGTCTCGGAGGTAAAGACATTGCCGCTCGCCAGAAGACGTTCCTTCAGCGTGATGTAGTTCTCGACGATCCCGTTGACCACCACGTGGACGCGGTCCTCGCTGTCACCGTGTGGATGGGCGTTTTGCTCGCTAACTCGCCCGTGAGTCGCCCAGCGGGTGTGGCCGATGCCTGTCGTTGCGGGTCGCTGGGCGACCGCCACGCCACCCCCCTCTGCCGCGGTGGCGCGTTCGTCGAGCTTGGCTTCCAGCGCGCTCAAGTTTCCAACGGCGCGTACCGCATCGATGTGCCCGTCGCACACCATCGAGATGCCGGCAGAGTCATAGCCCCGGTACTCGAGCTTGCTCAGTCCCTCGAGCAGAATGCCCTGCACAGGGCGCCTGCCGACGTAGCCAACGATGCCGCACACCCGCTCGAAGATATCAGCGCCACGCAAGCGCACCTGGGAGCGCAGGCGCAGCCGCGGCTACCCAACCGGCGAAGCGACTCGGCAACGTCGCACCAAGCGTAAGCAGCTATCCCAGCTCTTGCTCCACAAGCGCCACCAGCTGGCCGCACACGGCATCCGCCTCTTCGTCGGTGGGGGCCTCGACCATTACCCGCACGAGCGGCTCGGTACCGCTGGGGCGCACGAGCACGCGCCCGCGCCCGTCGAGCGCCTGTGCGGCGGCGCGAACCGCCGCATCCACCTGCTTGGCGTGCTCGAGCGCACCGCGATCATGCACTCGCACGTTCACCAGACGCTGGGGCAACTTGCTCATCGCATGGCGTTCGCTCAGGTCTCCGCCGGCGAGCGCCTCTAGCGTCAAGAGCGCGCTAGCGATGCCATCACCAGTGCAGTTGAAGTCCATGTTGATGATGTGCCCGGACTGCTCGCCGCCGAGGGTCCACCCCTGGGCGCGCAGCTCCTCGAGCACATAGCGATCGCCGACCTGTGTGATTGCCACCTCCACACCAGCGCTCTTCATGGCGGAGTGAAAGCCGTAGTTGGTCATCACCGTGACGGCCACCCCGTTGCCGCTCAGCCGGCCGCTGTCGCGCAGGTGAAGTGTGGCCAGCGCCATCAGCTCATCGCCGTCGACGACAGTACCGTTGCGGTCCACCGCGAGCACGCGATCGCCGTCGCCGTCGAACGCGAACCCGATCGCATGCCCTCCCGCGAGGACGCGCTCGGCCAAGGCATCGAGGTGTGTCGAGCCGCACCCGGCGTTGATGTTGCGCCCGTCAGGCGTGTCCGCTAGCACCGACACGGTCGCGCCGAGACGCCTGAAGATCTCCGGCGCCACCTGATATGTAGCGCCGTTGGCGCAATCCAAGAGCACATCCACGCCGTGCAGCTCGAGCTGAGCGAAGCGCACGTGCAGCTCGCGCAGGTAGTCCTCGGGGGCGCCACGCAGCTCGCGGATCCGTCCGATGGCCGCCGGCGCATGCCGCGCCGGGGTGTGTCCCCCGTCAGCGGCCGCTTCGGCGGGAGCTTGTGCGGCTCGCTCGAGCTCCCGCTCGATCGCTAGCTCAGACGCATCCGAGAGCTTGTAGCCGTCCCCAGCGAAGAACTTGATGCCGTTGTCTTGGAAGGGGTTGTGGGAGGCCGACAGCACGACCGCCAGATCGAAGCCGTAGCGCCTGATCAGCAGCGGCGCGGCCGGCGTGGGCAGTATTCCACCGAGCAGCGCGTCGCCACCGGCTGCGCTCACGCCCGCGGCCAGCGCCGCCTGCAGCATCTCGCCGGACTCGCGCGTGTCGCGCACGATCAGCACCTGCGGACGCGCGGCTCGAGTCTCGCGTGTTGCCGCGCGCCCAAGCGCCAATGCCAGCTCGGCTGTCAGGAACTCGCCAGCGACGCCGCGAACGCCGTCGGTCCCGAACAGCTTGCGGGTCATATTGGTTGGTGGGCGCCTAACGCTTGGAGAACTGCGGACGCTTGCGCGCCTTCTTCAAGCCGGCCTTCTTGCGCTCCTTGGCGCGCGAGTCGCGTGTCAGGAAGCCCCTGCGCTTGAGCTCGCCACGCAGATTCGGGTCGGCCTCCAGCAGCGCGCGCGACACACCATGACGCAGCGCGCCAGCCTGGGCGGAGATGCCACCGCCGTGCAGCCGCGCGACCACGTCCATGCGGTCCTGGTAGCCAACGGTCTCGAGCGGCTGGCGGATGTTGCGCTGCAGTGTCAGCCGCGGGAAGTGGTTCTCGAGCGTCCGTCCGTTCACGGTGTAGGTGCCGCTGCCCGGTCGTAGCGTCACGCGCGCAATCGCCGACTTGCGCTTGCCGGTGGCGCGGTAGCGGGCCCCTGAAGCGAGATCGATCGCAGCCGTGGAGATCGGCTCGGAGAGCACCTCCTCGAGCTCCTCATCACCAGCTTGCGCCTGGTCGGTCTCCTCGTCGTCAACCGCATAGGGGTCAACGGCATACGCGTCCTCGTAACTGCTTTCGCTGCGGCCCAGCGGGTCGACGCCCTCGGGGACGATGTCAACTTCCAGGTGCGCCCCGGGAACGGCCGGCTTCTCGCGCGGCGTGGGCTCCTGTTCGTCCTCGTCATCTTCGGCCACCGCCTCATCAGCAGCCGACTCCGCGACGGGGGCCGCCTGCTCCGCTACTGCGGGCTCTTGCTCGGCCACGGGCTCCGCTATCGCGGACTCATCGACAGCCGGGGTCTCCGCGACTGGCTCCTGTTGTGCCTGCTCAGCCTCAGCTGACGCCCCCTCGGTGACATCCGTAGTCTCGGGCGTCTGCTCCTCGGTGCTGTCGGGGTGCTCCTCGTCTGCCATCAGGCCTCGATCTCCAGCGGTTGCGGTTTCTGGGCAATGTGCGGGTGCTCGGGCCCGGCGTAAATCTTGAGCTTCGTTATCTGCTTACGCGCGAGCCGGTTGCGCGGCATCATCCCCTTGACGGCCAGGCGAATGATGTCCTCCGGGCGTCGCGCCAGCATTTCCTCAAACGAGCGCGAGCGCAGTCCGCCTGGGTAGCCGGAATGACGGTAGTAGCGCTTATCTTGGCGCTTGTTGCCGCTGACGTGGATCTTCTCCGCGTTGATCACCACGACGAAATCGCCTGTGTCGATGTGCGGCGTGTACTCCGGCTTGCGCTTACCCCGCAGCACGTCTGCGATCTGCGTAGCCAAGCGCCCGAGCGTCTTGCCGTTGGCATCGACAATCAGCCAATTGCGCTCGCGATCGGTCGGCTTTGCTACGTAGGTTCTAGTCGAGGGTGCCATAGCGTCAAAAAAAGGCCACGCGTAACCGCGCGGCGGAGCGGACATCATAGCTAACGGCCGAACTCAAGTCGCGCCGTGAGCCCTGTCACTCCCACTCTATGGTGCCGGGCGGCTTCGATGTGATGTCCAGAACAACCCGGTTAACCTCGCGCAACTCGTTGATCATCCGCGATGCGATTGTCTCGAGTAGATCGTATGGCAGCCTTGCCCAGTCGGCTGTCATCGCGTCGTCGCTTGTGACCGCGCGGACGACCACCACGTAGCCGTAAGTGCGCTCGTCTCCCTGTACCCCCACGGTGCGCACGTCTGGAAGCACGCAGAAGGACTGCCACAGCTCGCGATACAGGCCCGCTTTGCGGATCTCGTCCTGGAGGATGTGGTCGGCCTCGCGCAGCACGTCCAGACGCTCCTTCGTTGCTTCACCGCCCACCACACGGATCGCAAGCCCTGGCCCGGGGAAAGGCTGGCGCCAGACCAGACGCTCGGGCAGACCAAGCTCGGCACCCACAGCGCGAACCTCGTCCTTGAACAGAGCGCGTAGCGGCTCGACCAGGTCGAACTGCAGGTCATCTGGCAGGCCGCCCACGTTGTGGTGGGACTTGATCGTCGCTGCGCCTGTGCCACCGCCCGACTCGATCACGTCCGAGTACAGCGTGCCCTGCACCAGGAAGCGAGCATCTTGTCCACCGCCCGCTTCCGCGAGCTTCCTCGCCTCCTCCTCGAAGACCCTGATGAACTCCGCCCCGATCGCTTTGCGCTTCGCCTCCGGCTCGGTCACTCCCGCGAGCTTGTCCAAGAAGCGTGTCTCCGCGTCGACCGCCACCAGCGGCACCTTGAACGTGTCACGGAATGTCTTGACTACCTGCTCGCCCTCGTCCTTGCGCATCAACCCGTGGTCCACGAACACGCATGTCAGTTGCTCCCCGATCGCACGGTGCACCAGTAGCGCCGCCACCGAGGAGTCAACGCCGCCCGAAAGACCACAGATCACGTTGCCGTCTCCCACCTGCTCGCGGATGCGCCGTATCTGTTCCTCCACGATCGAGGCCGCCGACCATGTTGGCTCACAGCCGCATATCTCGGTCAGAAAGCGGGTCAGGATCTCCTCGCCGTAGGGCGTGTGCACGACCTCCGGGTGGAACTGGATGCCGTAGATGCTGCGCTCGGGATCTTCCACCGCCGCGACCGGCGAGCCGCTGGAAGAGGCCAGCCGGGTGAAGCCTGGCGGCGGCTCGAACACGGTGTCGCGGTGAGACATCCAGCACGTCTGCTCGCGCGGCATGCCCTTCAGCAGCACTCCCGGCTCCGCCACTTGCAGATCGGAGCGACCGAACTCCCCCACCTCCGCCTGCTCCACACGGCCGCCCAGCGTGTGCATCAGCAACTGCATGCCGTAACAGATCCCCATCACCGGCACACCCAGCTCCAATAGCGCCAGATTCAGCGGCGGGGCACCATCTGCATACACCGATGCAGGCCCACCCGACAGGATGATCCCCCGCGGTTTTCGCCGTGCGATCTCCTCTATCGATACGTGATGTGGCAGCAGCTCGCTGAATACTCCGCAGTCGCGCACCCTGCGCGCAATCAGCTGCGAGTACTGCCCGCCGTAGTCGAGAACCACGATCTCCTGCACATCAGTGGAAGCGAGCGTGCCTGTACCCCGGTGCTCGCCCGTCGCGATTACCGTCTCAGCAGCCATCTTCAGACGTGCCACCGACGAGGCTGGCAAGGACGCAGTGAGCGAAGTGTGCTTCGCACACGAGCGATCGAGGACGCAGCCAAACGAAGTCGGGGGTGCGTCTGAAGTCAGTCATTTACTAGGGCGGCCACCTTCCCGTTGGTCGCGCCCATACCTACCTGCTGGTCGCGCTGCAGCGCCTTGCCCTCCGTCTGCAGTGACGGGGCGACCACCACCTCAGCCCGGTTGAACTCCGCCAGATCCTTGTGCCCGCAGGTCGCCATTGACGTGCGCAGCCCGCCGAACAGGTTGAACGTTCCGTCGTTCTCGCGTGCCGGCCCGACGAGGATCTCCTCTAGCGTGCCGTTCTGAGTCGTCGCCACGCGCGCGCCGCGGGGAAGCGTCGGATGGAACGTCGCCATACCCCAGTGAAAGCCACGCCCCGGCGCCTCGTAGGCGCGCGCCAGCGGCGAGCCGATCATCACCGCGTCCGCACCCAGAGCGATCGCCTTGGATACGTCGCCGCCGTTACGCATGCCACCGTCTGCGATCACCTGGCAGTACTCGCCCGTCTCGAGCATGTGCGTCGAGCGCGCGTGCGCCACGTCCGCAATCGCCGTCGCCTGCGGCACACCGATGCCGAGCACTCCGCGCGTGGTGCACGCGGCCCCTGGCCCAACGCCCACGAGCACACCCGCCGCGCCTGTGCGCATCAGGTGCAGGCCCGTGTGGTAAGAGGCACAGCCGCCCACCACCACCGGCACTTCAAGGCTCGGGATGAACTCCTTCAGGTTCAGCGGCTCGGACACCGTTGAGACGTGTTCGCCGGAGACAACCGTGCCCTGAATGACCAGCACGTCCAGACCCGCCTCCATCGCGATCTCGTGGTAGTCGAGCACGCGCTGGGGCGTGAGCGAAGCCGCCACCACGACTTTCTGCTCCTTGATCTCACGGATGCGCTGAGCGATCAGCTCCGGCTTTACCGGCTCGGCGTAGATCTCCTGCATCTCGCGCGTCGCCTCATCCTTCGGCAGCAGTGCGATTCGCTCGAGCTGCTCCTCCGCGTCCTCATAGCGGGTGAAGATGCCCTCCAGGTTCAATACCGCAAGGCCACCCAGACGACCGACGATGCCTGCGGTCTCCGGGGAGACCACACCGTCCATCGCCGAGGCCAGCATCGGAAGCTCGAACTGGTAGGGACCAAGCTTCCACGAGATGTCGATGTCGTCAGGGTCACGTGTGCGCCGTGAAGGCACAATCGCGATGTCGTCGAATCCGTAAGCGCGACGGCCTTTCTTGCCGCGGCCGATCTCTATCTCCATCGCAGCATCCTCGCAGTTGTGGCGGACGAAAAGACCCCGCTCGCGGCGGGGCCAATAAGGGGACGCGTAAGCGCCAAACGTGCCTTGTTGCTCACGGCAGCCAACTGGACTTGAGCATAGCAACGGTCACCCTGGCGCTAATGCCCTTGGATATGCTCGATCGTATGGGCGACACTACCCGCACCCGCTATGACGCACACGCCGTCGAGGCACGTCGTCAAGCTGCTTGGCGCGAGCGCAACGCGGCCCGGACACCGCCGTTGGTAGAGAATCGGCCACACCTCTACATCAAGCCGTCCGCCCCCTTTACCTCCGGCAACATCCATATCGGCCACGTGCGCAGCTACTCCATCGGCGATGCGTACGCACGCTTCCGTCGCGCACGCGGCGATTCGGTGTTGTTCTCCTTCGGTTTCGACGCCTTCGGACTGCCAGCCGAGCTCGGCGCCATCTCTAGTGGCGAGCCACCCAGCGACTGGGTTGCGCGCTGCGCCGAGCACATGACCGGCCAGCTCGACCGGCTTGGGTTCTCCTTCGACTGGGAGCGCTCCTTCATCAGCTCCGACCCGATCATGTACCGCTGGTCGCAGTGGCTGTTCCTGAAGCTGCTGGACGCCGGGTTGATCTACCACGGCACCGGCAACGTCGACTGGTGTGACAACTGCCAAACCACCCTCGCCTCGATCCAGGTCGAGCCGGGGGGCACCTGCTGGCGCTGCCACGGACCAGTCAGGCTGATCGAGCTGCCGCAGTGGTATCTGAAGATCAGCGCCTACGTACCCGAGAACGACCGGCGCCTGGCAGAGCTCGAGGCAAGCGGCATCTGGGACGAGGTCGCGCTCGCCTCCCAGCAGATCGTGCTCGGGCGCATCGACGGCATCGAGCTCGAGCTGCAGAGCCCGGACAACGTGGCGCTGAAGGTGTTCTCGCCATATCCGGACTCCCTCGAGCAGGCCAGCTTCGTGCTGATGTCACCCCGTCACCCAGACGCTGACGTGTGGGCCGCCGACGACACGGTGCGCGAGCAGCTCGAGCAGCTGCGCTCGGGCGGCTGGGAGCGCAGCTCCCGCGAGGCGGAGACGATCCCGGTGATCGACACCGGCCGCGTGGTGCTCGGCGTCGACGGGGCCACGCTGCCGGTGCTCGTCTCGCCACTCGTGGACTCGCGCTTTGGGCCAACGATCGTGCTCGGGGTGCCCGCGCTCGACCGTACTGACGAGGTGATTGCCCGTCGGCTCGAGCTGGATCTGCCCGAGGTGGACAACCCCGAGGATGACGCCGGCGACGCAACGCCAGCAGACGATGGGTTGAGCTCCAATCCGGCAGCACTCGTGTCCAGCGCCGGCGCCACCCAGGCGGTGCGCTATCGCGCCTCAGACTTTGTCATCTCCCGTCAGCGCTCCTGGGGCACGCCAATCCCGATCATCTACTGCGATCAGTGCGGCACTGTGCCCGTGCCGCGCGAGCAGCTCCCGGTGATCCTGCCTCTCGGCCTGCGCCCGACGGGCGCAGGAAACCCGTTGGCCGAGCTGGATGAGTTCGCCAACACCACCTGCCCCAGCTGTGGCGGACCTGCCCGACGAGAGACCGACACGCTCGACTGCCATTTCGACGCCCTATGGCTGTGGGTACCAGCGTGCGTTCCCGCAGACGCGCGCGAGCAGTCACTCGAGGAGATCTTTGCGCTCCCCGACCTGCGCCATTGGCTCCCCTCTGAGCGCCTCGTTGCAGGCTCCGATAGCGGTAACTTCGTGTTCGACCAGCGCATCGTTACAAAGGCGCTGCGCGATCTCGGGCCACTCGAGTTCCTCACCGACGGGGAGCCGTTCGCCGGTTGCCTGTTTCACGAGATGGTCACCGCCGAGGGGCGCAAGATGAGTAAGCATCTCGGCAATGTCGTCGACCCCGACGATCTCGTCGAGCGCTACGGCGCCGACACCGTGAGGCTCGCCGTCCTGTACGCCGCCCGTCCCCAGAAGTCGTTGAACTGGGAGGACTCAGCAGTGCTGCGCTGCCACCGCTTCCTCAACCAGGTGTGGGACTTCTCCCAGGCAAAGCTCGTCCAGGCCCAGGAGGATCGTGAGCGGACCGCCGCCGGAATCGAGACGGGGGCCGAGATAGAGCCAATCAGAGACACGAGCGAGCACCTGCGGCTGAAACTCGGTCAGTGGTGTGCAGCTGGCGTGAAGAAGGTCACCGAGGACATGGAGAGCCTCGAGATGCACAGCGCCGTTCGCAACGTCATGCGGCTGTTCGACCGCATCAAGGACTTCGAGAAACGCGTGCTCGCCCGCCAGCCGGCGCTTGGTGGCGCCGACATCGAGTCACTACTGCAGGCGTTGATGGTGCTCGTGCAGATGCTAGGCCCGATGGCGCCCCACATGGCCGAGGAGCTGTGGATCTCCTTCGGCCAAGACGAGCACGGCGCACAGACGCCGTGGCCGAGCGTATCGTTGCGTGTACCGGCATGAGCACACACACTGCCCAGAGGCCCTCGCAGGACTCCAGACAGCGGACGCGCTCATGCGCGACCGCGCTCGTCTGCCACCGCTGCGATAACAGCTACCCGCTCGAGCAGTCCATCTTTGCCTGCCCCGACTGCGGCAAGGGACTTGACGTGGTTTACGACTACGAGCATGCCGCGCAGTACTTCCGCGAGGTGCCCAGCGCCGAGCGCCCGCAGAACATCTGGCACTTCGAGGAGCTGTTGCCGATCGTCGACGCATCGGCCCAGGCCCGCGTGGGGCAGCACTCCGGCTACACGCCACTTATCCGCGCCGACCGGCTGGGCGCCGAGCTCGGGCTCAGCAACCTGTATTTGAAGGACGACTCCAGCAACCGTCCCAGCCTCTCCTACAAGGATCGCGTCGTCTCGATGTCCGTCGCGCGCCTGCTCGAGCGCGGCGGGACCGAGATTGGCTGCGTGTCCACGGGCAACGTCGGCACGGCTGTCGCCTCACTTGCCGCCAAGGCAGGTGTAGACGCATACGTCTTCTATCCCAACGCCCTCGAGGAAACAAAGGCCCGCGCGTGCATGGCCCTCGGCGCGAAGGTTTGCCAGGTGGAGGGCAATTACGACGAAGCCAACAAGCGCTGTCGTGAACTGGCCGAACGCACCGGCATGGACTTCGCCAACATCACCCTGCGTCCGTTCTACGCTGAGGGCGCAAAGACGGCCTCGTTTGAGATCGTCGAGCAGCTCGACTGGCAGGCACCCGACCACATCGTCACCGCCGCCGCCGGCGGCACGTTGTCCTCGCGGCTGCACAAGGGCCTCGTCGAGCTGCAGCTACTAGGCCTGGCAGAGACCGACTCCACCCGTATCCACATCGCCCAGCCCAGCGGCTGTAACCCGATTGCAACGGCGATCGTGGCCGAGGAGGCGGAGATCCGCGCCGTCACACCGGAGACCGCCGCGCACTCGCTGGCGATCGGCAACCCAGGCGACGGCTACTTGGTGATCGACGCCGTACTCAAACGCGGTGGCACCGGCGGTTTCGCAAGCGATCCTGAAATCTTTGCCGGCATCGACCTGCTGGCCGCCACTGAGGGCCTGCTGACCGAGCCCGCCGGAGGCACAACGATCGCGGTGCTCGAGAAACTCGCCGCCAGCGGACGGCTCGCCCCCGACGACACGGTCGTGGCGATCATCACCGGCAACGGGCTGAAGACGCTCGACGACCACCCACCCAAGTCGTGGCCGGCGAAGATCGACTGCGAGCTCGACGCGATGATGGTTGCACTCGGCGAGCTCAAGAGCACCGGCACGCTCGTCGACAGCGCGCGCCAGCAGCTTCACTAACACTAGATCGGCTCTTGCCACAGGCGCGATCGCGCCGGTATCCGCTTGCGATTTAGGTGTAGCACCGCATGAACGCGGGTATATCTCGGACGTGCCCGGCCCAGTTGCAAGTCCCTTTACATCTCGGGAAGAGTTCCGCGAGGTAATGGATCGCCTTATGCGGATGATGAGTGAGCATCCTGGGGTGGGCCCGAGGTTGCGTGCAGCAAATTTGCCGCAGCGCTTTCAGTTCGACGACCTCTGTCTAATTATGAACCTCAGGGCAGGCAGACCAGACGAGCAGGTGAACCTCGTGTGGGAGTGGTCTGACGAGATCGACTGGTCGCCCAGGGTGCAGATGACGATGTCCTCGTGGACGGCCAATCGTTACTTCCAGGGCCGCGAGAACATCGCCTACGCGATCATCAGACGCCGCATCAACACGTGGGGAGACATCAGGTCAGCGATCGAACTGGTCCCTATCACCAGGCCGATCTACCAACGCTACCGCGAGCTGGTCGCCGCGGAGTACCCGCACCTGGAGCTCCGAGAGAGCCCTGGGGCTACAGCACCTTCGACAGGAACGCACGAGTACGCTCGTGCTGAGGCTTGTCGAGCACGTCAGTCGGTCGCCCCGACTCGACGACAACGCCGCCGTCCATGAACACGACGGTGTCGGCTACCTCGCGCGCGAAGCCGATCTCGTGGGTGACCACGATCATCGTCATGCCGTCGCCGGCGAGCTGCTTGATCACCGCTAGCACCTCCCCCACAAGCTCAGGATCGAGCGCCGACGTCGGCTCGTCGAACAGCATCAGCTTCGGCTCCATCGCCAGCGCCCGGGCGATCGCCACGCGCTGCTGCTGACCGCCAGATAGTTGAGAGGGATAGGCATCGAGCTTGTCCACCAGGCCGACGCGGTCGAGCAGCGAGCGACCTCTCTCGTCGGCCTGCTGGCGTGATGTGCCCTTTACACGCAGCGGCGCACAGGTGACATTCTCGAGCGCTGTCATGTGTGGAAATAGGTTGAAACGCTGGAAGACCATCCCGATCTCGGCGCGCTTGCGCGCCACCTCCGATTCGCGCAGCTCGTGCAGCTTCTCCCCCATCTGGCGATAGCCGACCAGCTCACCATCCACCCACAGTCGACCCGAGTGAATTTTCTCCAGATGGTTGATGCAGCGAAGGAACGTCGACTTGCCCGATCCCGACGGTCCGAGCAGACACATCACCTCGCCGGGCTGCACCTGGAGGGTGATCCCCTTCAACACCTCAACGCGGCCGAAGCGCTTGTGCACGGCCTCCGCGTCAACCATCGCAGCGCTCATGACCACTCGTGTTTTGGTGAGAGCATCGCCGCTCGCCAGCGGGTCAGCGCAGTCGGCCCCAGCTCGCGTGCAGCACCACGCCCGTAGTAGCGCTCGAGGTAATGCTGGCCGACGTAAAGCACGCTCGTGCACACCAGGTACCAGATGCTAACTGTGATCAAAAGGGGAATCGGCTTGAAGTTGACCGAGTAGATCAGCTGCGCCGCATACAGCAACTCGGTCACAGTGATCACGCTCGTCAGCGAGGTCGTCTTTAGCATCGAGATCGTCTCGTTGCCTGTCGGCGGGATGATCACACGCATCGCCTGCGGCAGCACGATTCGCCTGAGTGTCTGCACACGAGTCATCCCCAGTGACTGGGCCGCGTCAGTTTGGCCATCGTCGACCGAGATGATCCCGGCCCTGACGATCTCCGCCATGTAGGCGCCCTCGTTCAGACCCAAGCCAAGGATACCCGCCCGAAACGCGGTGATCAGCGTGTTTGAGTCGGGGTGAACGAATGCTGGGCCGAATGGAACACCGAGCGCCAGCTTCGGGTACAGCGCCGCGATGTTGTACCAAAACAAAAGCTGCACAAGCACAGGCGTGCCCCGGAAAGCAAAGATGTACAGCCAGCTCGCACGCGAGATCAGCGGATTCGGCGACAACCGCATCACCGCGAGGATCACACCCAGCAGGATCCCGATCGCCATCGCGATCACAGTCAGCTCGATCGTCACTACGAGACCCTCGAGGATACGGTGGTCGAACAGGTATTCCCCAACGACACTCCACTGGAACCCCGAGGTCGTAACTACCGAGCGGACCAGCGAGGCAGCGATCACCAAAACGATCGCCGCCGCAATCCAGCGTCCCGGTCGGCGGACCGGGACAGCCCTTATGTCCTCGGGCCGCCCGGTCGCATTGGTGTCCTCGTGTGAGGGCACCAGCTGGCGCTTAGCTCTGCGCCCCGTTGATCGTCGGCGTCGTAATCGCCCCTTCCAATAGACCCCACTTGGCGAGGATCGAGTGGTATGTGCCGTTCGCGATGATCACCTTCATCGCTGCGAGGATCGGCTTTGTCATGCCGCTCGTCTTCGGTATCGCGAGGCCGTAGGGTGCGAACTCATAGCTCTTGCCAACCAGCTTGAAGGCGCCGTCGGAGAGTTTGACCTGGTAGGCGACAACCGGCGAGTCGGCCATGCCCACTTCCGCGCGTCCGCCTGAGACCGCCAGGTTAACCGCGTTCTGCCCAGTGAAGATCAGCACGGTCACCGACTTCTTGCTCGCTTTGCCGCACTTCTTGTTCTGGGCTTCCGCTTCTTCCTGCTCAACCGTGCCCTTCTCGACCGCAACGGTCTTGCCGCAGAGATCAGCCACCGTTGAAATCCCAGGGTTGGCTGAGCTCTTGGCGTAAAAGGAGATCCCCGCGCTGAAGTAGTCGACGAAGTCGACAGTTTTCTCGCGTTCCTTAGTGTCCGTGAATGAGGACGCACCCACGTCATATCTGCCTGCGGCCAGACCCGGGATGATCGTTTCGAAGTTGGAGTTGATCATGGTGACCTTCAGGCCCATGACCACTCCAAGAGCGTGCATCAGGTCAGCGTCCATCCCAACAACCGTGTGGCCATCAGATGCAATGAACTCGTTGGGGGCGTACTGCGCTTCTGTGGCTACGTTCAGCGTGCCTTTCGATTTGATCGCCGCCGGCACTTCAGCCTCAACCGCCGCGTTTGCATCGCTGGACGCCGATGTGGCTGTGGTCGTCGCGGTCGTGCTGCTCGTGGTATTCGTGCTGCTGCCGCATGCGGCGAGCACGAGGACGCTGAGCACAGGTATGCCAAGTCGAACCACCAGCTTGCTCATCGGAACCCCCTTCGCGGGTGTTGACAGTTGGGCCCAGGCCAGGCGAGGGCCGCGCAAGTATACGATCCGTGCCTAGAATCTCGCTCGCCCTATAGAAAAACCCCGCCGGAGCGGGGCTTTTCCTTAGCAGGTCGATAAGCCGGATTCTGTCGTTGAGCAGCCATCCATCTGAGCGGCCTACCTGGACCTCGGCGGGTACCTGCAAACGGTCCTGTTTGGCCTTGCATCGGGTGGGGTTTGCCCAGCCGCCGCGTCACCGCGACGCTGGTGCGCTCTTACCGCACCATTTCACCCTTGCCGGCCCGCCGTTCACGTGGGACGGCGGACGTAGGCGGTTTGTTTCTGTGGCACTTTCCCGCGGGTTTCCCCGGGTCGATATCTCGACCACCTTGCCCTTTGATGTCCGGACTTTCCTCGAAGGC
>DATBYJ010000228.1:0-16762 GCA_036513795.1 Solirubrobacteraceae bacterium
ACCACCGCGTCGAGGCGTTCGGCCACGTTCTTCAGCAGCTGATCGCCGGCGTCGTGGCCGAGCCGCTCGTTGACGTCTTTGAACCAGTCGATGTCGATGAACAGCGCACCCACGAGCAGCCCCGATTGGCGGCCGGCACGCGCGAGCATGCACTCTGCGCGGTCCATCATCAGCGGACGGTTGGGCAGGCCGGTGAGCGCGTCGTGGAGATCGTCGTGCGGCACCTCGGGGTCGTCCGACGCGACGACCACGGTAGGAGTGTGCAGGGAACCGAGAACGAGAACGAGGACGCCTGCCAGCAGGCTGAGAGCGATGCCACCGATCAGCAGCATCAGCGCGTCGCCGTCTGAGAGCACGCTGGCGCCGGAGTTGGCGGCATAGCTCGTGACCGTCCACCCGTTGTGAAGGCTGGTAGTGGCACTTTGTGCTCCGGACTGAGCAGTGCCACTGGTGAAGGCGACGCTCGTGCCCGGCGCGTTGTAGCTGATGCTCGCTGCCACATCGGGGTGACCCTTGAGGACCTGCGCGAGCACAACGCCAGGCACCAAGATCTCGCGCAGCCAACCCACCGACGCGGCGGTGCGACCAAAGACACTGACAGGCGTGGCGTTGCCGCGGTAGACAGGAGTCTCGATGCTCAGCGCATGGACTCCATCCACAGACACCTGAACGTAGCGGCTACGACCTTCGTCTCTCGCATAAAGCAGTGCCGGCGTGCGTGCACAGTAGTCGAGACCCGCACTTGCTGACAGCGCGGCGCTTCTGACCAGTTCAGCGCTCGTCAAGCAGTAGTAGTGGTGATTGGTCGTGGGTACTACCTTGATGCCAGCAATCGGCGTCGTGGCAGTCGCCGTGGCCGCGGTCGACGCGGCAGCACCAGTCGTCGCCGTCGCCTTGGCTGGCTTGAGGGTGTGTCCGCTCAGCTGCGCCTGGAAGGCCGCGAGCTGCGGCTTACGCACCAAAGTGAGCAGGCCAAGATTGTCAAGCTCGGGGAAGCGCCGTAGTGTGCGCGCCCATTTGACCCACTTGGCAAATTCGGCACGCGAAGCCTTGGGGTTGTTGGCGAAGAACGTGCCAGCGCTAACCGCAAGCTCTTCCTCGCGCTGGATTGCCAGCTTCAGCGAAGAGGCGACGGCAGCGGAGCTCTGCTGGAAGTTGGAGTGGCCTTCGTTTGTGTCGCTGTTGGCGATCGCATGCGCTCCGAGCAACGAGGCGACCGTGCCGGCAGCAACGACCAGCAACGCTATCGCCGCCCACACCGCCCTGCGGCCGCGGAAGAACCCCGTCAGGCGATCGCTGCCGCTGCCGCGAGGGTCGCTCGACGGTGTAGCAACAGCTCCATTGTCGAGGCTAGGAGCGACAACGGGATAGGGGCTGGCAGCGCCAGCCTGGGGACCGAAGTGTGGCATTGGCGCACTCCCTGGCTCGCTCGAGAAGGAGCCGGGGAGCGGGTCACGCTCGGGGTTGTCTTGGGGGGGTTCGCTGTCTGACATGACGATCTCGTCTGCACCAGGCATCCACGTAAACACGCCCGTTGCCTGATCGAGCCCAGGCGGTGGTGTCCATGTGGAATCTGCGTCCATCTCGACAAATGGCCGAGTTAGGTTTACCTCTGCAGATTTGCTTGCCGCGGGGCGCTACCGCCGGCGGCAAGCCTCGACGGAGATGCGGGTGGACGTTGCCGCTGCGCCAGATCGGCGGCCGCTCGGCACCGCGATTACAAAGTGAACATCTGGTTATGTCTACCTGGGAGCCGGCGCTTCGCTGGTAGAAGACGCGAGTCCACCGTCGATGATCGGAGATCTCGTGCGTCGAGCCAGTGCCCTGCTGTTCACCGTTTTCGCGCTTGCTGGAACAGGTCTGGCGACCCTAATCATGGTTGCACCTGCCGCGGCGTCAGAAGCCGTCACCACCTACAGCCCGGAAACGCCAACAGTGGACACTGTGTCTGGAGGGCCGTGGAACACCTCTCAGGGCGACTCAAGCGTGGGCGAAGCCTACCCGCTGTCCGATCTGCTTCCGACCTTCACGCCGGGGGGTGCCGAAACGACCCTGGGAGGTATCAGCGAGCCAAACGTCGCTGTATATCCAGGCACCGGCTCAGTGCCCTACCCGAGCGGCGTCGCCGGGACTCCCGGTCCGCTCGACGGCTACTGCTCGAGCCTCGGCGCGAACCCCGAGACGGGCACGCCCGTTCCTCAGCCGGCCGGCACCTCGCTGCCGTTCTCGCCGTACTACTTCCCAGACGTCGTGCGTAACCCCGACGGCTCGCTAACGGGCTACTTCGACTACCGGCCGAAGGACGCCGATGAGGCGATCACCGTCGCTCGCTCGACCGACAACGGCAAAAGCTGGGTCAGCGAGGGCGAGGCGCTCGAGCAGAACCACGGCTACTGCCCGACGGCTGACACGAACGACGATGGTCAGGGTCATCCCTACGTAGCTTCGATCGCTGGCTCCGCCAAGCTGTACACGCTCAATCGGCCCGCCGGCGATTATGAAGGCGTGGGGCTGCTGGTACACAACGTCGAACCGCTGGCTGCAGATCCGCTCGCGGCGCTGCCAGCAAGCGAAGCGGTGGGCATCGACCCGAACACCTATGCAGAAGAAGAAATCGAAGTCCCGACCAGCGGCGGAGTGAGTATCCCCGTCTCGACGCTAGGTAGCGAAGGCTCCCCGGAGCAGATCGTCGCTGGGCCCTATGAGGACTACAACGCCGCGTCACCGTGGCAGTCGGTCATCACGTGCAAAGGCACGAGTACAGCGCCAGTGGCACTGACCGGCTGCACCGTTGCAGCGTCGACGGCGCTGGTGGTCAAGCCAAAGGACGACCTCGTGCAGGTGATCGCGACGGTGGCCTCGGCGGCGGCGATCCCCGCGGGGTCGAACAAGCCGACGGGCGAAGGTGGCTTGGCTGAACTCAAGATCACCAACGGGAACGCGGTCGTCTCGCCGTTCACCACTTTCATCCTCAACGAAAACGCGCCCAACCGCGTGTATATCGATGGCGCCACGGTCTACTGCTCGCAGTCCAACGCGAACCCGACTACGAAGATCGAGGACTGCACGAACACGAGCGGCTCAACGCTGTCGGTGAGCGCCGGCAGCGCGATCACGGCGGACCCGATCGTCCCCGCGCAGGCCACGGTAACCACGGGCTTGAAGGCTCCAGATGGCATCGTGGGGACGCTGCCGAGCTATCCCGGCGCCCCCTCGGGGTCGACCGTTGTTCTGTACACAGAGAAGCTGCTCGCCTACTTCGTGGTTGGCACCACCAACGGGTCCGTTAGCGGGTCCACCTTCAAAGCCGGTTCAGTCACGCTAGGTACCGGCATCACGATCAACTACACACCATCGGTACACCAAAGTGAGCCGCTGCCCACCACAGGCTCATTCAAAATCTATCTCGGTACCACGGTCACCTCGCCGATCCAGGAAGTGACGTGCACGGGGGTAACCTCGGCAGGACAAGCAGGCGAGCCGGCCGGGAGCGAGAACCTCACAGGCTGCACCGGCGGCACTGGCTCCGTCAAGGAAGGCAACTGGATCGGCGGCCCCAACGCCGCGGTTGCGCCGCTCGCGGCGCTTGAAAAGATCGGCGAGGGTAAGAACTCCTCCTCGAAGGGGCCACAGAAGCTGTTTGCCAATAACGAGGACTACACCGTGCTGCGCGCGGCCTACACCGAAAACGGCATCAACTTCACCGACCTCGGCCCGATCAGCGGCTCAACCTCCGGAACGGGCAACGACACGGGCTCCTACGACGACCTCTCCAACCCCTACCAGCAGACGAGCCCATCGAACACCAGCCCCACGAGCCTCATCCCAGGTGAAGCGGACACGACAGAGCTGCGCTACATCGGATCGCGGGGCACGATCATCACGAACCCCAACGGCAGTTACGGCATGTTCCTCTCCGGGGCTTGGGCTACCGACGGGGACAGCGACGCGTTCAACCAGATCTTCTACACAACCTCCACTAACGGCCAGGAATGGTCGGTACCAAAGGTGGTTGTGAGCACCGACTACACGTTCTCCGCATCCGCGAACCAGGACAAAGCGCTTGGTGAAGGCAGGGACGAACCGTTGGGGGTGAGCGCCTACTACTCGGGGCGTGCCTACGGTCCGGCCGTTGTGCAGAATCCGGGAGGCTCGCTGACAATGGTGTTCAGCGGCTACCGCCTTCCCAAACCGATAACCAGCGCGGGCACCGTGCTTGGCACCGGTACGAACAAGTACACGATTGGTGCGAAAGACCCCGCGCTCTACCGCAACATCCTCACGCTCCACCTCAGCGCGGAGACCTCACCAGGAGTGGCCACGTCGACGACGGTGAGCTCCTCCGACGAAGGTCAGGGGCTTGTTGGGGCTGCTGTGACCTACACAGCCACCGTCGCACCCGTGGCTCCGGGCGCCGGCACGCCCACTGGGGCGGTGTCGTTCTCCGATGACTCCGGCCCGATCGCCGGATGCGAAGCCGTGCAGCTGGACGTCAGCTCGCCCGACACTGCGACGTGCCAAACCACACACGCTCACCCCGGTAGCGATGAAGTCAGCGCCACCTACGCCGGCGACGCAAACTACGCTGGGTCGGAGGGAACTGTGAAGGAGATCGCAGACGAAGCGCCTGCGATCACCTCCGAAGACGCCACCACATTCACGAAGGGCGACAAAGGCAGCTTTACCGTCACAACTAGCGGCACCCCATCTCCGACGGTGACGGAGAGCGGCGCACTGCCCGGCGGCGTGGAATTCAACGCCGCCACAGACGTGCTATCCGGCACGCCCACTGAAAGCGGAAGCTATACGATCACTTTCACCGCTGAAAACGGTGTCGGGGCGAACGCCGTGCAGAGCTTTACGCTTACCGTCGACGCAGCCCCAGTGATCACCTCAGCGGCGAGCACTACGTTCACGAAGGGCGTCGCCGGCACGTTTACCGTTACGGCGACCGGCAACCCCACCCCCAGCATCTCCGAGTCCGGAGCGCTGCCGGCCGGCGTGGAATTCAAGGATGGAGTGATATCCGGCACGCCGACGCAGATGGGTTCGTTCCCGATCACGCTCACTGCGAGCAACGAAGTTGGCTTCTCGACGCAGAGCTTCATGCTGACGGTACTCGGCTTTCACGTAGCGACGAAGTCGCTGCCGGGCGTGAAACGCGGCGTCCACTACAGCCAGCAGCTTGAAGCACTGGGCGGGATACCGCCGTACAAGTGGAAGGTGTCAGCCGGCAAGCTGCCTGGCGGCCTGAAGTTGTCCGGCTCGGGGCTGCTGTCGGGAGCCATCAAGGCAAAGTCCGACCCGAGCGACCACCCCGTCACCTTCACTGTGACTGTGAGAGATCACACCAAGAAAGGCCACCTGACGGCGACGGCCACGTTTACGTTGCAGGTGTCGTAGCAGTCCTTCGCGACGGACGCCAATAGCGTTCGTCACCCAGGAGAAGGGCCTCCTTGGCGCTGGTCGGTGATGAACCGGCAGCACCAAGGAGGACACGAGCCGCTCAGCCAGCCACGCGCGTACGTCGGGCTGCCTTTGCCGCCTTTACTCCGTAGCGCTTGTCCGCGCTCGCCACACACCGAGCCCGCTTGCTTTTTGGCTGTTGCACACAGCGACGCAAAGCATGCGCCAGCAATTGAGATCGCGTTAGAGCAGCTCGAAGCTGATTCACTTCTTCTTGAACTTTCTTAGATACGGCTTCCGCTTCCTGCTGCTTTTTAACGGCAGCGGCAAGCTTGGCGTTTGCTTCTTCCTCATGCTTTGCGGCTTCTTGCGCAGTTTGCTTGGCGTGTTCTTCGTACTTCTTGAAGGCTTCTTCTAGGCCATTGACGCTAAGTTGAAGCTGATTCACTTTTTCTTCGTACCGCTTAGTTTCGATTTCCTCGGTTGAGACGGCCTTGATTTCTACCGGCACGCTCGTGTGGACCGTCATCGCCAGTCCCACGCCCGTCGGCACGGAATTGTCGCCGCCCTTTTTGCCTATAGGGATCGCCTGGAGGCGTTCGCCTTTTTCGTTTTCATATTCGTCAGGGGTTTGAACGCTGGCCACTTGGCTAAGGGTCGCTGTGAACGACGACGCTTCTAGATCGATCGGGCTCGCTGGAGCAAGGAAAGATCCTTTTCCTTCAGCAGCTTCGCCACCGCATTCGAATTTGATGTACGTGCCGCCACCGGGATTGAGAAGGATGCCGACTTCGCGTTTCGCTTGATCGAGATACACGAGATCTCCATCGATCGGCCCGGTCGCGATTTCTTCCACTTGTGCGCCCGCTGAGTTGCATTTCTGGGAAACTCCAGCTTTGCACCCCGTTAGCTGATAGCTGGAGACGGTCGATCGCGCGCCCGTGATTTCGCCTTCGCCGTGGGAGGCAGTGCAGTGCACGAGGAGTTCGAAGCCCGCCATTTCCGCTGTCACCGTCCCGCCTTCGGTGGTAAACGGCACCGGCAGGCTATGACCGGGAGCGACGAATTCGAGTTCCGGCGAGGCCGCGCTGGCACCTGCTGGAACGAGCAGCAGTGCGGTAATCACGACTAGCGTGACGGCGCAGCGATGCCTACTCCGGGAAGCGAGATGACCCCGCGACTCGTGTAGCGTTGGCAGCTTCATACGACGATCCCCTCCTCTTTATCGGCTCGCTAGTGACTCATCTGCTTGTAGCTACTCCGTTGTCCGCTTGCTCTACTTCCACCGCCACTTGTCCCGACGCGTGGGCGGCTGCAGAGGCTAGCGAAGGCTAGCTGGCGCGAACAACCGGCGTATCGTCACAGCCTTAGGGACGCTGAGTCTCGGCCAATCGGCCAGCTACGCGGGATCGCTGCGACAAACGACCGATGGGCGATCCAGGATTCGAACCTGGGACCTCTTCCTTATCAGAGAAGCGCTCTAACCAACTGAGCTAATCGCCCGGGGTCCTCGATTCTAGTCGGCTCTACGCGACTGCGCGGGGCCGAATGCGACGTGCCAACTCGATCGCCTCCTCCGCGCTCGAGAACGACAGTTGCGCACTGTAGCGACCATCGGTTGTTGGCTTCACTTGTACATCTGCCCCGAGGGCACCGCCAAGCGCTACCGCGATGTCCTTGGCCGCCTGCTCTTGATCGGGGTGAACGCGTGAGACGGGAGCCCGGCTCGGCTTCTGTGTGCCCTGCGCGTTGCTTTCGCGTGCACGCTCTTCGGTCACCCGGACTGACCAGCCCTCGTTCGCTGCCGCGTGTGCCAACGAACGCCTCGCGGCATGGTCCTCTGCCAGCAGCACCGCCCGACCATGCCCCTCGCTGAGCACCCCCTCCCGAAGCAGCTCGACCGCCTCATCGGGGAGATCGAGCAAGCGCACTAGGTTGCTGACAGCCACACGGCTGCGCCCGACTCGCTTGCCAACCGCCTCGCGGGTCAGCCCCAACTCCTCCACGAGCGCCGCGCAGGCCCGTGCCTCGTCAATTGGGTTGAGATCCTCACGTGCCATGTTCTCGATCAGGGCAACTTCGAGGGCCTGCGCATCCTCGCGATCACGAACGATCGCGGGAATCCGCTTCAGCCCGGCCAACTGGGCAGCGCGCCAGCGACGCTCGCCGGCTACTAGCTCATACGTTCCCCCGGGGCGCGGGCGAACAAGGACCGGCTGCAGGACACCGCGCTCGCCCAGAGACCCGGCTAGGGCTTGGAGGGAGTCCTCGTCGAAGTGGCGGCGGGGCTGATTTGGATTGGGCGAGATCGACTCGACCGCCAGCTCTCGCAGCTCCTCCTCGCTATTGCCAGCTCCCTCCGCGGAGACCGACAGAATCGCGCTCAAACCCCTGCCCATCCCTGGCTTTGGCTTAGCCACGTGCAGCTACCTCCTTCGCGAGCTCGAAATACGCCTCAGCACCTGCGCTGTGCGGGTCATGGTGGGTCACCGGTAGACCGTAGCTCGGAGCCTCACCCACGCGCACGTTCCTTGGAATAACCGTATTGAAGACCAGATCCGGGAAGTGAGCCCGGACTTCGCGCTCTACGTCCTGACCCAGGCGCGTGCGGCTGTCGTGCATCGTCAACAGCATCCCCGCGACCGTCAGCCGCGGGTTTAGCTCGCGCTGGACCAAGGAGAGCGTCTCCAGCAGCCCCGCCAAGCCCTCGAGTGCGAAGTACTCCGTCTGCACGGGGACGATCACGCGCTCGGCGGCCACTAGAGCCGCGACGGTCAATGGACCAAGTGACGGCGGGCAGTCAAGCAGGATGTACTGGAAGTCCTCCCTCACAGCTGCCAGGCACTCGCGTAGGCGCTGCTCGTACCCATCCATGCGCGGGAGCTCGATGTTCGCGCCCGCCAGGTTAGGCCCGGCCGGCAGGATCTTCAGACCGTCGATCGGGGTATCTGCGAGCGCTTCGTGAGCGCTCACATCCCCTGCAAGGACCTCATAAAGGCCGGGGGTACGCGAGCGCTCGATGCCCAGGCCAACCGAGGCATTCGCCTGCGGGTCCACGTCCACCAGCAGCGTGCTGTAGCCAGCCTCCGCAATGCACGCTGCCACGTTCACCGCTGTAGTTGTCTTTCCTACGCCGCCCTTCTGGTTGGCGACCGCGTAAACCGTGCCCATCGCCCGCACGCTAGCGCCGATCGCATCCGCATGGCTGCTCATCAGCGCCAAAGTGGATGCATAGCGCCACTCGACAGTGCGTTTCAGCCCGTAAGTGGGCGCTTGCGCGCCATTCCAGCTCGCCGCGGGAACCGCTCCGGTGTCGCTTCGTCCTTGACGAATACGTGCAGATGCCGATCCGTCGCTTGCGCGAACGGAAGCACGGCGCGGATCTCTTGGCGATTCATTCCCAGCACCGCGGCCGTCTGCTCCGCGGCGGCCTCGGATACGGGGTCGCGGCGGCCGCGCCAATCCACCAGCGTGCCCCCAACTCGCAATAGCGGGGCAGCATACTCGAGCACGACCGGCTGAGGAGCAAGCGCACGGGCAACCACAACGTCGCAACGCTCGATGCCCTCGCGCCACTCCTCCGCGCGTGAACACACCACATGCGCGTTCGCGATCGTCGCAGCTGCACACACTCGCTCGAGGAACTCGCACTTTCGGCGCTGACTCTCGACCAGGCTCACGTCCGTGGAAGCCACCGCCACCGCCAGGGCCAAACCAGGGAAGCCAACACCACTACCGAGATCAGCGATCCGCGTGGCCGTCGCGACCGCCTCAATGTCCAGCGCTACGAGCGAGTCTGCCACGTGTGCCTGGAGGGCATGCTCACGCGCTCGGATTGTTGTTGGGGCATGCTCATCGTGCTCGAGCACCTCGAGTACACGTATCAACTGGTCTTGCTGCCCGACAGTCAGCCCGTCCCATTTCACGTGAAACGCTCCGCGGTCGAGCGCGTCGATCAATCCGCTAGCGGAGTAACGACCAAATAGCGCTCTGGCTCGTTGCCCTCGCTGTGGGTCTCCACGCCGCCGCGTTCACGCAGATACTCGTGCACGATTCGCCGCTCGAAGGGCGGCAGCGGGTCGAGGTCGACCGGCTTACCCGAGCTCAAAGCCTTCTCAGCAGCATCATCGGCCATCGCGTGCAATGCCTCGGCACGCCGCTCACGGTAGCCGTTGGCGTCGATCACGACCCTCACTGCCGACGGGCCCTCGGGGAAGATGATCCGCTGCGCCAGATGCTGCACTGCATCGATGGTCTGGCCGTGTCGGCCGATAAAGAGACCTACGTCCTCGCCCTCAAGTCGCCCGCTGAGAACCCCGTCCTGCTCATCGACCTCGATCTCCGCATCGAGGCCCAGCCCGTCGACAACCTCCTCAAGTAGCTCCTCGAGCGCCTCTGCCGGCTCTAGATCCTCCGTGTCCATGTTGTCCTCTCCGCGTTCGCTCATCGTCGTCGTCCGGAGCGTTTCTTCTTCTTACGCGGCGGTTTCGGCGGCGGCGTGCCACTCGAGACGTTGGCGCTGGTACCAGCTACATCAGGGGCGGCGACGCTGCTCGAGGCCCCAGCTGCAGCCCCAGCTAGCGCTTGGCGCAACGACTGTTTTGGCTTGCCGTTGGCAGATGCAGCAGAGCGATCGACCCGCGGGGGGGGTGGCAGGCGTCGTTTAATTAGGTATTGCTGGCCGATCGTCCAAAGGTTGGTGGTGATCCAGTACACCAGCAATCCCGCCGGATAGCGGTAGAGGATGATCACGAAGATCAGCGGCAGCAGCAGCATCATGCGGCGCTGCGTCGGGTCGGCGGTAGCGGTCGCGATCAGCGTCGATCCGACCTGCGAGCCGACGTAGAGAAGAATCAACACGACAAGCACCACGCCGGTCGCCTTGCTGGTGATGTCGGGGAGGAACAGGAACTTCCCGGAGTGCGGAGCGACCGTGTTGCAGGTCGTATCTTCGAGGTACTTCGAGGGCAGCTTGGCGACCGTGGCGATGTGCGACGCAGCTTTGTATGTCACCGCCAGGTGTCCGTGCGAGTTGTAGTAGGAGACGAGCTTCGTGCCGCAGATGTGCTTCTTGAGGTCAGTCCTCAGCATGTAGAAGAGCGAGATGAACACCGGCAACTGCAGCAGCAGCGGTAGGCATGACGCCAGAGGATTGATCCCTCGCTCTTTGTAGAACTTCATCATCTCCTGCTGTTGGCGTTGCTTGTCCTCCTTGTACTTCTCTTTCAGCGCGTTCAGTTCTGGAGCTAGCCGCTGCATCTCTTGCATCGACTTCAGCTGCCTGTACGTCAGCGGTACGAGGATCGCGCGGATGAGCACCGTCAGCCCAACGATCGAAAGGCCCCAACTGCCGCCCACGATGTGGGCATGGATGAAGACCATGATCGCTTCGAACAAGCTGATCAGGGGCGAGAACGCGTCCTGGATCACGTTGGCGAGGATTGGCATGCGCTAGGGAGTCTCGGTGATCGTGGTGATGGGCGTCTGGTGCAAGGCTTGAGTATTAGGACAACCACAAACCGTGGGCTGCACGCTCCACGGACTCTCAGTGGCCATGGTCGTGTCCCTCGGCGGGACTACCCGCCCTGAAGACGCGCTGGGCCTCGACCGGATCGTACCCGCCCAGACTCCACGGGTTGCATCTGAGTAGACGCCACCCCGCGAGCACCAGGCCTCTAAGTATGCCGTACTCCCGGATCGCCCCGACCGCATAGCGCGAGCACGTGGGCTCGTACTTGCACCGCTGTGGTATCGCGGGCGAAATTACATGCTGGTAGACAACTATCGGCGCTACCGCGATCGTCCTGGCGATCCTCGAGACGCTCCATGACTGCGACACAGTCTGGCCTGCTGCAGCAGGCTCACTCATGCCTCCGCCACTCCGACCACGTCACTACGGCCTTCGCGGAGGCCCGCCTTCCCGATCAACTCCTGCAGCGCCGCGTCGACCCCGGCCAGACCATCGCGCTCCGCGAGCTCGCCTGCCGCGGGACGCGCCACGACCACCACATCCTGGTCGGGCTTGAGGCCTGGCTCCGCCTTCATAAACGCCTCACGAAGCAGGCGCTTGACCTTGTTGCGCTGAACGGCGCCTCCCACCTTGCGCGAGACCGAAAGGCCCAGCCGCGGACGCTCCGTGGCGGCATTTGGGAACGTGTAGAGCACTAGGTATCGGCTCGCAACAGACCGCCCCTGCCGATAAACACGCTCAAACTCTGCGCTACGCGAAAGTCGACCCCGGCCCGTAACTGCCCGAGGCTTCATGGCACGTTCCGAGCCTTCGAGCGTGTCGCCAACACGACCCTCAGGCCGAGAGGCGCTTGCGCCCCTTGTCACGGCGGCGCTTCAGAGTGAGCCTCCCGGCACGCGAGGCCATACGCGCGCGGAAGCCATGGGCTCGGGCTCGCTTGCGCTTCTTTGGCTGGTAGGTCCGCTTCATCTCAGCCCGCAGTATAGGACCGTCGCGCCATCGCCGATTTTTCCCGCCAAATGCGGGCAGCCCGAGAGCGCCTCGCGAGGCGTTGGGTATAGTCGCCCGACCGGGCTCTCGGGCCCCCAACGAATGTAAATCGGCACTATCTCTGGAAGAGGAGCGGATCAACGCTGCCGTGAATCACGAGCTCGAGCACATATGGTCGCGGGTCCAAACCCAACTCGCGCTCGTAATCGACGAGCCGACCTACCGAATCTGGCTTGAGCCGCTCACGGCCGTCGAGATAGCCAATGGGCGCCTCCTTCTACAGGCGCCCATTCATGCGTGTGGTTGGATCACCGCGCGCTTCGGGCGCGTCATCCAGGCCAGCGTAGATCTAGTCCTCGGCCCAGGCGTAACCGTCGAGCTCGTCACCGGCCATCCACGCCCCAGACAAACTCAGCCGCTGTCAGACCAACCAACGACCACATTTCCTAGCGCCTCGCGGGGCGACTCCACACCCGCATCCGCCCAAGCCGGTCCACTCGGCAACCCCAAGCTAACTTTCGACCAATTCGTTATCGGCGACAGCAACCGCCTCGCACACGCCGCTGCGCTCGCGGTCGCAGAGATGCCGGCGCAGGCATACAACCCACTCTTCCTTTGCGGCCCTCCAGGCGTTGGCAAGACCCACCTGCTGAGCTCCATTGCCAACCTCCTGCTCTGCCACAACCCGGACCTAACCGTCCGCTGCACCACCGGGGAGGCCTTTACCAATGAGTTCCTCGCCGCCCTCAACGGCGGGCAAACCGAGGCATTCAAGCTTCGCTTTCGCGACGTCGACGTACTACTGCTCGACGACGTCCAGTTCCTCGAGCGCAAGACCAAGACCGAGGAGGAGTTCTTCCACACCTTCAACGCCCTTCACGACAGCGGACGGCAGATCGTGCTCAGCTCCGACCGACCTCCTCGCGACTTGCAAGCACTAGAGGACCGCCTTCGTGAGCGCTTCGAGGCCGGTCTCGTCGCCGACGTCAAACCCCCTGATCTCGCCACGAGGCTCGCAATCTTGCGAAAGCGCGTGCAACACGACCGCATCCAACTCGCCGATACCACGGCTCTCGAGGCGATCGCAGGACGCGTCCGCTCCAACGTCCGTGCTCTTGAGGGCGCCCTCATTCGGGTCGTTGCTTTTAGCTCCCTCACTGGCAGGCCCATCACAGCCGAGGTTGCACAGGAGGTACTTGACAGCCTCTACCCGCGTAGCCACGCTAGCTCTCAACACCAGCACACCGTCAGCGAGATACAACTCGCTACCTGCACGCACTTCCAGCTCTCATCCGAGGAGCTCCTCTCATCCGCTCGCACAGCACGCATTGCATGGCCTCGTCAAGTAGCCATGTACCTTGCCCGTGAGCTCACCGAGGAGTCCCTGCCCGCCATCGGTCGGCACTTCGGCGGACGCGACCACACCACCGTCTTGCATGCTTGGCGGCGAACCTCGGCCCGTATTGCTGCCGACGCGGCTGCCCGTGAAGCTGTGAAGAACTTGTGCCAGACACTCGATTTCCCCCTCCGTGATCTTCAACACGACACGCTCGACCGCTCAGCCTGAGAGACTTTCCAGTCTCTATCCACAGCTCGTTCACAACCGACACCACCACAACACCACTATTCAAGCCGACTACACATACTCACAGCCCCTACTAACACTTCCCTAGATCGCAGAGTTCATCGATGAAGCTTTCCCTTTCCGCCGCCGAGCTTTTGGCTCAGCTCCAAACCACCACTCGTGTGGCTTCGGCACGCAGCGCTGTTCAAGCTCTCTCCGGCGTCATGATCTCCGCTCCTGAGGGCTCACAGCCTGAGCTGCTCGCGACGGACATGGAGATAGGCCTGCGGGTGCCACTCGATGCTGAGGTAAGCCGCCCCGGCTCTGTTGTCCTGCCGGCTCGTCTACTTCTCGACGTCGCCCGATCGCTGCCCCCGCAACAACTGACGATGGAGCTCAGAGGTGCCGAGCAAGACGTCGAGTTGATCTGTGGGCCAACTACCTTCCACTTGCGCACACTTCGAGCCGAGGACTTTCCATCGCTGCCGTCGCCGTCGCCCGAGACCCGCGTCACCCTTCCTGCTGAGGCATTCGTCCAGACAGTTACGCGAGTGGCCCGCTCGGCATCACGCGACGAGACGCGACCCGTGCTCACTGGCATCCTAATGTCTGCCTCCGGCCAGGAGCTACGGATGGTGGCCACCGACTCTTATCGCCTTAGTGTCAAGGAGACTGCGTTGGAGTCGCCTCTACAGGGGACGCTCGAGGCAAACGTTCCCGCCCGAGCTCTGCAGGAGTTGGTGCGCATCGCCCAGCAGGCGCCAGCTGACGCAATTGCTGTGAGCGTCGGGCAGAACCAGGCGATATTCGAGCTAGGGGACATCGTGCTGTCCTCTCGTTTGATTGGTGGCCAGTTCCCCAACTATCGGCAGCTGCTTCCCGAGTCTGTCGAGCACGAATTGCGCCTCGCGAGCGCTGAGTTGACCGACGTCGTCCGTCGTATCAGCCTGCTCGCGCAGAAGAACGCGCCGCTGCGCTTGAGCTTCAGCGAGGGCACGCTCACCGTGTCCGCTCAGACGCCAGACGTAGGGGAGGCTAGCGAGGCAATCCCCATCCCCTTCTCCGGGGAGCCGTTTGAGATCGGCTTCAACCCAGAGTTTCTCCGGGACGGCCTCGAGAGCATCGAGTCGGACGAGCTGGTGTTAAAGCTGATCAGCCCGCTGCGTCCGGGGCTAATCGAATCACCAGACACCGGCGACTTCGTGTACCTCATCATGCCCATTCGACTTAACGTCTGAAGGTGCCGACATGCGCGTCACCAGCGTGCAGCTACGCGATTTCCGCACGTACGAGCGAGCGGAGGCCACGCTCGGGCCTGGCCTGACGATTCTGTACGGGCCCAATGGCGCCGGCAAGTCCAACCTGCTCGAGGCGCTCTATTACGGTTGCACGGGCCGCTCACCACGGACCCGCAACGAGCGTGAGCTAGTGCGCTTCGACGCCAAGGCAGCGCGCGTCTCGGTTCGACTCCTCGACGGTAGCGATGCCCACGAGTTGAGCGTGGGGTTTGGCAGCGTCCCTGACAGCTCGCAGCCGGTCAAGCGCATGACCGCCGACGGGGCCGCAGTCGAGCGCTTGCTCGACGTCGAGATCAGGCCGTTGGTGAGCGTGTTCATGCCTGACCGACTCGAGCTGGTCAAAGGGCCGCCCGCTCTTCGCCGGGCTCATCTCGATCAGGTGGTCGCAGGCATCTGGCCGTTGCGAGCTGACACTCGCAGGGAGTACTCGAGAGTCCTCGCGCAGCGAAATGCGCTGCTCGGCCGAATTCGTGCCGGCCGCGCATCGCAGGAGACTCTCGCTACCTGGGACCGTGAGCTGGCGATCCAGGCGCTGGAGCTTCGTGCCCATCGCAACGCGGCGGTCGAGTTGTTGAGCGAGCCGTTCATCCAACGCACAAGACAACTGGGTTGCAGTGGCGAGCTGACGTTGGTCTACCGACCTCGCTCCCGGGCTGAGCATGCGGAGGAGTTCATCGCCGAGCTGCGTGAGCGGCTATCAGGGGATCTCGAGCGCGGCTTCTCCGGACACGGCCCTCACCGGGATGAGCTTGCGATTCTGCGTGATGGGCGCGAGCTGCGCGTCTATGGCTCCCAGGGCGAACAACGCCTCGCGTTGCTGGCGCTGTTGCTGTCTGAGCGCACCGTGCTTGCCGAGGAGCGCCGGCACACACCCTTGATGCTTCTCGACGACGTGATGAGCGAGCTCGACAGCGACCGTCGCGAGCTACTCGCATCCGAGCTGCGCGCAGATGGGCAGAGCGTTGTCGCAACCACCGACCTCGCTCACATTCCAGGCGCCATGGATCCGTCTGTGACACGTCTGCGTATCTCGCCAGGAGCGGTTTTGCAGGAGGCAATGGCAGCATGAGTCGAGTTGCCCCGCGGCCGCTGTCAGCTGCGCTGGATGCGTTCACCAATACCCTCGCGCCGGCAAGTACGCTCGCCCGTGTGCAGGAGATCTGGGAGCACACGGCTGGCTCGGCGATCGCTGCGTCGGCGCGGCCAACAGCTGAGCATGGCGGGGTCCTCACGATCACCTGCGAGGCCGCCGTGTGGGCGCAGGAGCTCGACTTGATGGCAGACGATTTGATCGCTCGCCTCAACCTGGCGCTGGAGACGCCGATCATACGCGTCCTGCGCTGCCGTACCGGGTGAGCTTACTATCGGATTTTCACTGCAGTTTGCAGGCATTTAACCCACGGTACGGAGCGGTAGCAGGGGCCGCTCGTGCTATCCTTATGAGCACATCGAAACCGCCCCAGCCGTGGACCTAGCGCCCCGGAATCCGGGGCGTTCTCACGTCACCGGAGGGCCATTTGGCGGCAGGTAGCGAAAGCTCTGAACAGGGCATGGGTAAGGGCGGCGTCAACGACCCGTCAATGGGTGGCGGCTCGGCCGACTACGACGCCCAGGACATCACCGTCCTCGAGGGTCTCGAGGCGGTCCGCAAGCGCCCCGGCATGTACATCGGCTCGACCGGCGTTATGGGTTTGCACCACCTCGTCTACGAGGTGGTCGACAACTCCGTCGACGAGGCGCTCGCCGGCTTCTGCAGCGAAGTCTCAGTCACGATCCACCCGGATAACTCGGTCACGGTCTTCGACAACGGGCGTGGCATACCGGTGGCGGAAATGGAGAAAGAGGGCAAGCCGGCGGTCGAAGTCGTGCTCACCGTCCTGCACTCGGGCGGCAAGTTCGGCGAGGGCGGCGGCTACAAGGTCTCCGGCGGACTGCACGGCGTCGGCGTGTCCGTCGTCAACGCGCTCGCTGAGCGCCTCGACGTCGAGATTCGCCGTGACGGCTACGTCTGGACTCAGTCCTACGAACGCGGCA
>DATBYJ010000229.1:0-24130 GCA_036513795.1 Solirubrobacteraceae bacterium
GCGGCTGCTAGCTCGCTGACTGAGCGTCCCTCCAACACATGCGCCTCGACCAGATACCGCGCCATCTCCACAGAAGACCCCCATCACGTTGATGTCTCCTATGTCCTGACACATGTGTCGCCTATCAGCCGAAACCACACAGTCTTTGAGGTTTGGACGGGTTCCCCGGCCGGGGAACCCGTCCGTGCCTCGGCTCAGGCTGCCTCCTTCACCGCCAAGTGAAGGGAGAGGTTGAGCCTGATGACCAAGGATGACGTGCTGTTCGGCTACCGCCAACAGTTGTTCGCGGAGGCAGCGAGGACGAGTGTTTCAGCGGCGTGCCGGACGTTCGGGGTGCACCGTTCCACCTACTACGCCTGGAAGCACCAGGTCGACCGGCATGGCCTGGAGATGCTGCGCCCGAGGGAGCGCCGGCGTCCGCAGATGCCGAATGCATTGCCGAAGATGATCGAGGAGCGGATCGTGTCCTTCTCGATCGCTCACCCCGGCCTGGGCCCGAAGCGTGTCGCTTCGGAGCTGGCGAGGGAGAAGTGGGGTGGGATCATCGTTTCCCCAAACGGTGTGTGGAAGGTTCTCTGCCGCCACGGCCTGAACACCCGCGCCAAGCGCCTCGGCCTCATCGCCGGCTATGCCGCGCCCTACGAGCCACCCAGGAACCCAGAGCCAGAGCGCCACTTCGACGTGCAGCGTCCCGGTGAGCTGGTCGGGATCGACTGCTTCTACGTCGGACGCCTGAAGGGCACTGAGGGCGCGATCTGGCAGCTCACCGCGATCGACATCGCCTCCTCATATGCGTGGGCGGAACTCGTGATCTGCAAGCAAGGCAACCCCACCGCCCGGCAGACCAGCGTCCTCGCCAGGCATCTCGCACGGGAGCTGAAGGCCGCCGGCTGGCAGCTCGAGCGTTTCCTCTCGGACAACGGCAACGAGTTCAAGGGCGACTTCACGAAGACCGTCGACGCGTTGAACGTGCGCCACACCCGCATCCATGCAGGACGACCACAGACCAACGGGCACGTCGAGGCGCTCCACAAGACAATCCTCGATGAGTGCTAGCGCCCAGCGTTCGCCAGATACCTCTATCCCCGCTACACCGGCCTGAAACGCGAGCTCGATACCTACCTGCGCTTCTACAACACCGACCGCGCACACCACGGCAGACTCACACAAGGACGCATCCCCGCAGACATCGTCTACCGTGCCCGAAAGATGGAGGCCAGATGAGCCACACCTGTCGGCACATCTCGGAGGCTGCCCAGGCACAACGCCGAGCGACCCGGCACGACATGCCGCCTGGCAACAGCAGATCCGTACCGACGCGGCATATCGGGACCGCTACCGCCTCAACGGAACCCACCCGCTCGGCCAAGCGCCTACCAGCCAGGGCCAGCGCCTCGACCACCAGCGCGCCGCACTCGCCGCCCGCCAAGCCCAAACCGCCGCCACCCAGAACGTCGCGCGCCAGCACGCGCGAGACCAGCAACTCGACAGCAGCCGCGACCTCGGCCGATAGCCCTCAAGCCCAGCACCCATCCACGGTCACTCCAGCCCTCACGCCCCGATACCGAGGAATAGAACAATCGTCCAGAGCTACACGAATCTCACATCTGGACTCTGGCTTCTGATTCAATACTCGGCAACTTTCGACTGGAGGGGGGCGGTCGCATGAGTTCGCATGGACTTCCTGGAAGCACGGACTCGCGGGGACTGCTGAGACGTTCAGCCAGCATCGGCAGTGGTCTTTGGGGGTGCTGGCAACGGCCCTTGACCTGAACAGCCACGCCGCATTGCTGGAGGATGATCGCGCTGGCTTCGTCGAGCGGTTGCGAACGCGCCAGCCGGAGATCGAGGCGGCGGTCTTTGCTCTGGTCGAACGTATGGTCGCCTCGATCGCCGATGAGTACGAGCGCGAGACCGAGCGAACAGAACGCTCGCCCGAAGGGCGGCGCGCCGAGCTTGTGCAGGGGCTGCTTGCCGGCACGCTGGTAGATGTCAACGAGCTCGGCTATGAGCTCGACGCCTGGCATCTCTGCGTGATCGCCACGGGCGCAGGCGCGGAGAAGGCCGTCCGGAGCCTGGCGGCGGCGCTCGGCCGCGAGCTGTTTCCCGTCGCGCGTGACGGGGAGGTGTGCGCGTGGCTCGGCGGTCAGCGCAAGCTCAAGATCGCAGACGTCGAGCGGGTTCTCACGGCGCGGGGGCCCGCGGGCGTGTCGCTGGCGATCGGCGAGACGGCGAGGGGACTCGACGGATGGCGCCTGACGCACCGAGAGGCGGAAGCGGCGCAGCTCGTCGCGCGCTACAGGCCACGCAGGCTCACGCGGTATCTGGACGTGGCACCCGAGGCGAACGCATTGCAGGATGAGGCACTGGCGGATTCGCTGATCGAGACGCACCTCTCTCCGCTCGATGACCTGCGCATCGGCGGCCAGGCGGCCCGCAGGACGCTGCGCGCTCTCTTCGAGACAGAACACAACGTGTCCTCGGCTGCGCACAAGCTCGACGTGGACCGCAGCACCGTCCACCGCCGACGCAATGAAATCGAGCGACGGCTGGGCTGCCGGTTGCACGAACACCAAGTCGACATCGAGATCGCACTACGCGTCGAGGATCTGCTCAAACACCGTGACTCGCCACAGCCGTCCGGCGCAGCCTCCTGATCGTAGGTGGACGCAAGTCCGCGCAGACCCCTGCGCCGAGCTTCCCTCCTTCATAGAAACCGCTTTTGCCCGAAACACCTTCCGGCGATGCAACAGAGTGTGGCATCCCGCGCCGCCACATGCCACACATTGGTGTAGCGCCCGACCCCGGGGCCTGTTTGTATGCCCCCAAATCAGCCGCGCGTCCGCGCGGGCAGCCTCAAGCAAAGGGGAACAGGCGATGCGGGTCATGCACTTCAGTCCAGTCCGGCGAGCCGGTCGAAGCGAGCCAGTCCCAAGACGTCGACCAAGCTGGTTGGCCTGCCTGATGGTCCTTGCGGCCGCTCTGCTGGGGTGTGTCATCCCTCAGGCTGCAAGCGCGGAAAGCTTCGCGCTCTCCAAAGTGGCAGAACCCTCCTCTGAATGTGGCGTGTGCATGGCGATCCGCGTCCCGACTGTGCCCGCCAGCTCAGCCGACGCGGTCGGACCTGACCTTGAAGGCAGTGGCGTAAAAGGTGGCCTCGATCCGAAAGACCTGCGTGAAGCGTACGAACTGCCCGCAACGGGCGGGTCAAGCCAGACGGTCGCTGTGGTCGACGCCTACAACGATCCCTACGCTGAATCTGATCTACAAGAATACCGCAAAGAATACAAAGTTTATTTCAAAGGCACCGAAACTGCGTGCACCGAAGCAAACCATTGCTTCACAAAGATCAACCAGAAAGGTGAAACCAAAAACTACCCAGCAAACAACTCAGGATGGAGCGGAGAGATATCGCTCGATTTGGATATGGTCTCGGCGGCCTGTCCGGAATGTCACATCCTACTCGTCGAGGCAAGCGGTGAACCCGAAGAACTCTCCAGCCTGATCGCGGCCAACGAAGAGGCCGCCAAGTGGGAAGTAGAAGAACCTGAAACGAAAACAAAAAGGAAAGCGACAGAGGTCACTAACAGCTGGGGCGGGGTGGAGTCCCCCGAAGACACTTCCAATGACAAGTATTTCGACCATCCTGGCCTACCGACATTTGCCGCCGCCGGGGATGTCCAGTATGACGGCTGTGACCACAAACTTGGAGCTGGTATCTGCTATCCGGCTGCCTCTCAGTATGTGATCGCCGTTGGTGGTGTCAAGCTCACAAAGAAAGGGGAAACTTGGAAAGCTCCCGCCCAGGAAGTATGGAAGGAAGAATCGAGGAGCAACGGCACCGGAAGCGGTTGCAGCAAATATGAGCCCACGCCGCCAGGACAGAAAGAACTGTCGGCGGAACGCTCACACTGCGAACACCGTCTGGATAACGATGTCTCGGCGGACGCCGCCGTCGAATCGGCAGTATCGGTCCGTGACAGCTACTACGAAGGCGGCTGGGAAGACTTCGGTGGGACGAGTGCGTCATCGCCATTCGTTGCCGCGGTGGATGCGCACGCGACGAGCGCGACGCAGCTCCTGGGCGCCGATGCTTTCTACAAGAAAGCGAGCATGCTGTCTGACGTAATAAAAGGGAATAATGGCAAATGTACGCCGCCTACTGAAGACGAATATTTCTGTACAGCAGAGACGGGGTATGATGGCCCGACGGGTGAGGGCACGCCTGACAATGTCTTTACATCCATCGTGCCCGCAGGAGCTACTGGATTTGCGACGACAGTAAAAGCATCAGAAGCCACGCTAAACGGGATCGTAAATCCGAACGGCGCGACTACGAAATATTACTTCGAATATGGCATCACGGAATCGTATGGCACAAAAACGGCTGAAGTAAGCGTGGGCTCGGGCACGAGTAACCTGGAAGAGAGCAAAGCCATCACCGGTCTGACGGGAGGCACCAAATATGACGTCCGAATAGTCACGACCAACAGCAATGGAACGACCGACGGGTTGAATCAGGTGTTTACCACTACAGTAGTCGCTAAACCCAAAGTTGAAACGAAGGCGGCGTCAAGTGTGACGGAAACAGGAGCGACACTGAACGGCACCGTGAACCCCGAAGGCTCGGAAACCAAATACTATTTCGAATACGGTACCACGGAATCGTACGGCTCAAAAACGGCCGAAGCGAGTGCCGGCTCGGGCACCAGCAACGTGGAAGAGAGTAAAGCGATCGCCGGTCTGACGACGAACACCATTTATCATTTTCGGATCGTCGCGACGAACGGTGGCGGCACCACCGATGGCACGGATCATATCTTCGCAACCAGCTGGGCGATCTTGCCGACACTCAACCCCAGTGGCGCCACAGGTAGCTACTTGATGGGAACGTCATGCACATCATCTAACGCTTGTACTGCTGTTGGAGATTACACCAACAGCTCGGGCAAGCAGGTACCGTTGGCGGAGTATTGGAACGGTAAAGAATGGGCGATCGAGACGACACCTAGCGCTCCAAAAGGCATTGAATACCATAGTCTTGACGCCGTGTCATGCACATCTAGTGAAGCATGTACTGCCGTGGGACGAGGTTACTCCGAAGCTGAAGGTGAGATAACTCTGGCGGAGAGGTGGAATGGCAAAGAATGGTCGGTTCAGTCCATGCCCAAACCAACTAAAGAGGTCGATTTTCTCCTAGGCGTGTCATGCACCTCCAGTACGGCATGCACGGCAGCCGGGGTGTCGGATGAAACCGTTCTTGCCGAGCACTGGAACGGCACAGAATGGTCGATACAATCGACTCCCGCAATCAGCGGTGCGACATCGGCCGAAGCGGATGGGGTGTCGTGCACATCGGCTAGTGAATGCACGCTGGTCGGGCAGTACAACAACAGTTCCGGCGAAATAGCTGCTCTAGCGGAGCGCTGGAGCGGTACAACATGGTCAACCCAGAAAATCCCCGATTCAAGTGAAGGTAAATACAACTACCTGCACGCTGTATCATGCAGCTCGTCGGAAGCCTGCACCGCCGTAGGGGAACATGAGACCAGCTCGGGTGGGTGGTCGCCTCTAGTGGAGAGTTGGAACGGTAAAGAATGGTCTATCCAATCCACACCCACCTCCAACAACGTATTTTGGGGTGTATCGTGTACGTCTTCCACGGCTTGTACCGCTGTTGGAGGAGAGTCGGAAATCCTAATCGAGAGCTGGAACGGCAAAGAATGGTCAGTCCAGAAACCCGCGAACCCAACCGGCTCACTTGAGAGTCGCTTCTTTGAGGTATCCTGCATTTCATCCACAGAATGCATCACCACCGGCTATTACGAGAATAGCTCGAAAACTGCGGTAACCCTTGCGGAGCTCTACAACTGACGGACGAGAGCATTCTGCTTTCAGTAAGGCACCACTAGTCTCCCAGCGTCTCCGGACCTGGGAGACTAGTTGCTTCTGAAACAGGTAGGAGCAGACCCGCTATGCTTGCGAGTGATGCAATCGCATCCTATGGGTGAGCGAGTAAGGGGTTGTGGTGGAGGCGGTGTCTTAGCGTGCCACGTGATCGAAAGCAGACAACATTCTGCACCGTCGGTGTCCTCGCGATAGTGCTTGCAGGCAGCCTTCTAGCCGATGCCGGGCCAGCACTGGCCGCATCGCCCCTGAGCTGGGCGAGTCCGGTTCGCGCCGATGACCAACCGCCGTTCGCGTCACCGGTGGCCATCACCGGGGTGTCGTGCCCATCGACGGGCTTGTGTGTCGCCGTGGACGGCGTCGGTGATGTGCTGAGCTCGACTGATCCCACCGGCGGCGCCGAGGCATGGTCGACCGCCAATCTCGGTAATGGGATCGCGGCTGTATCGTGCCCATCGACCGGCCTGTGTGTAGCGGTTCGGAAAGGTGCCGTGTTGACCTCGACGAACCCGACCGGGGGAGCGAGTGCCTGGACCACGACAAACGTCGATTCAGAAGGCGGTGAGCTCAACAGTGTGTCGTGTGCGTCGCTCGACCTGTGCGTCGTAACCGATAGCCGCGGTGACGTGTTGACCTCGACCGACCCGACCGGAGGAGCGAGTGCTTGGACCAAGACCAACGTCGAGGGCTCTGAAAAAATACTCAGCGGCGTGTCGTGTGCGACTGAACGGCTTTGCATCGCCGTCGACTACAGCGGTGGCGATGTCGTGACCTCGACTGACCCCACCGGCCGAGCGGGCGTGTGGACCGTGACCAAAGTGGACAAGCACACGCTCTTCGACGTGTCGTGCTCGTCTGAAACCCTGTGCGTCGCGACTGATAGTTACGGGAATGTTCTCACGTCGACCAATCCGACTGGTGGCGCCGGCGCGTGGAGCCCGACGCATGTTATCGGAGGTGGAGGGTCGATCGCGCACGTGTCGTGCGCGTCGTGGGGACTGTGCGTTGCGCTGGATGGCAACGAAGTCATAACGTCGATGGAACCGACCAAGGGCGCACAGGCGTGGACCTCTGCAGCGATCGAACCCACCAACGAGTCGCTCGACAGCGCGGCGTGTCCCGCTGCCGGCGTATGTGTTCTGAGCGATGGCGGCAGCGCTGTTGTGACATCCACCGAACCGATGGGTGGGGCGAGCGCCTGGACGATTACCAAGCTGGAAGTCGGCGTCAACTCGCTGCAGGGGGTGTCGTGCGCTGCGGCCGGTCTATGCGTGGGGGTGGACAGCGCGGGCAATGTAGTGAGCGCCGCCGACCCTGGGGGCGGGGCGGGCGTCTGGAAGTCAACGCACGTAGATGACGATTCGCTCGATGGTGTGTCGTGTCCGTCGGCTGGCTTGTGCGTCGCCGTGGATGAAGCCGGCGATGTCGTGACGTCGACCGAACCGACGGGCGGGGCGAGTGCGTGGAGCCTCGCCGACGTCGATGGAACAACTCCGCTGCGTGGCGTGTCCTGCGCATCGGTGAGCCTGTGCGTGGCGATCGATGACAAGGGCAACGTCCTGACCTCGAGCGAACCGACCGGCGGCCCGAGCGCGTGGCACGCGGCCTCTGTCGCCGATCGCGAACTGAAGGGCGTGTCCTGTCCGTCTGAACAGCTGTGCGTCGTGACCTCTGGAGGCGATGCGATCACCTCGACCGATCCTACGGGCGGAGCGAGTGCGTGGACGGCGAGGCATGTCGGCGCGGAAGCCAGCATCTCATGTCCCTCGACGAGACTCTGTATGGACACTGGGATTGAAGCGTTTGGCATTCTCAGCACGACCGACCCGCTGGGCGGAGAATCGGCCTGGACGGAAACGTGGCTCGGTGGCAGGGAAGGAGAACCCGCGGCCTTCAACGGCTTCGATGAAATCTCGTGCGGATCAGAAGCGCTCTGTGTTGCAACAACGCTGTCCGGCAACGGCTCACCCGGCAACGTGATGGTCTCCTCGAACCCCACAGGGGGCGCCGAAGCATGGACCGAGGCAGAAGTATACGGAGGCCCCATCGTCAAGCCGATCCCCATCATTGAACTCTACTCCCGAGCGCTGACCGGCGTGTCCTGCACATCGGACTTGTGCGCGGTCATCGATAATTCCGGCAAAGTGATGGTCGGGACTCCTCCGCCGGCTGTGACGCCCGTGAATACCTCTGCGCCGGTGGCGTCTGGAACACTGGCGCCGGGACAGACGCTCTCGTGCTCAAACGGGTCCTGGACTGGCTACCCACCACCCACCTTCACCTATCAGTGGTTGCGCGACGGCACGCCTATTGGTGGGGCGAGCACGAGCGCCTACGTGGTGCAAGCAGCCGACCAGGGCCACGGTCTGGCCTGTCAGGTCACAGCCAGCAACAGTGCCGGATCGGAAAGCGCGACGAGCAACACGTTGCAAGTGCCCGCCGCACAGGCACCCGGCAGTGGCGGTTCGGGCGGCGGCGCGTCCAGCGGCGGCGGTAGCCCGGGCACGCTGACTGGCACGGTGAGCAATGCGTTCACGCTGAACAGCGTGGAAACTCTGATGAGGCGCGGCACGGTCAAGGTCACGCTGACGCTCCCTGGGCCGGGCACGCTTCAGATCGTGGGGAAGGCCAGCGCAGCGCAGCTCGACAGTACGTCTCGTACAAAGAAAGAGCGCAAGACACCTGTTGTTATTACGCGGCTGGGCCTCACTGTAAGCAAGGCTGGGCGGATCGTCGTCATGCTCCTCCCAACGGGCAGCGCAAAGGCGGTCCTCGCCAAGCGAGGCAAGCTCGGGGCGACCATCACGTTCACGTACACGCCGAAAGGTGGTGCGCCCAGATCGATCGTGCGGGCCGTCACCTTCAGGTTGAAGCGACGACCTTGACGAAGGCGTCGTCATGCCTTGCGACGGAGGACCGAAGCCGCATCTGCCCGCGCTGGCGATCGTCGCGCTTGGGCTCTTGCTACCTGGATGCGGCGGTGCCACAGGCACCGCCAAGGCGAAGGACGCTCCAGTGCTCAGAGCGACGGCGAAGCAGTCAGTATCGTCGCGAGTCACCGTGCGCTCCGGAGGCTTGGCGATCACGGTTACGGCCACGCCGGCGCGGGCGAAGATCGGCTCCACAGTTCAGTTCGAGGTGAAGGCGAGCGAGGCTCATGCTCTTGGAGCCCTCGGCTATCAGCTCCGCTACGGCGACGGGACCAGCGCCGAGAACGTCGTACCCCAGTTCTGTGTCGCGGGAACGGGCGCTCCGATACGACAAACCTGGCGTCTATCCCATCGTTACAAGGCAGCCGGCCAATACCGCGTCTCGGCGAGCGTCTACGTCAACTGCACCAGCGACCACGCGACGGCAACCGTCGCGGTCGACGTGACGTGAGGCTCGACTCCGCGCGCTCACAGCTCAGTGGCGCTCGGCAGCGATGCGCGCCCGTCCCGGCGGATCGCATGGCCGAGGTCTGAGTTCGTCGGCACGGACGGCCCCGGTGCGTGATGCCGGGCAGACGCTGCTTACCGCTGCGTCCGGGGGGTCTCATATGGCGATCATCCCCAGCTCGTCAAGCTGCCGGGCGCACCGCGACGCCACAACGTGCTCGCCCTGAACGACCACGACGCCGTGGCGCTCGAGGTCAGCGATGGCGTCGCTCAGCGCCAATGGCTCCACGTCGCCGAGCTCGGTTCCAAGCTCGGCGCGCGACCGTCGCTCGTCGTGGTCGTCGCGTAGGAGCTGCAAGACGATGGCGCGCTCGGCGATCTGAGGGTCGGAGGGCTGGAGGGAATGCACGGTCCTGGGGACCCTTTCCTGGTGGCGCACCCGAACCAGCCGGACGAGCGAGACGGGGATCAGGCAGGTGAACTTGACCGTGTTCCAGAACGCGAGCAGCACGATCAGATCGACCCAGCCCGGCGCGCCTTTGCGGACGACTGTGGCCGTGACCAGCATCAGCAGGCCGTAGAGGACGGCGGCGGCCAGGCCGACGAGCGGTCCCCACTTGATGCCGGTGCGGGTATGCACGCGCCGGATGAGGATGTTGCTGGGCGCGAAGCGCCGGAACAGGTTGTGGAGGCGGGCGCTGATTGCCCAACTGGCTGCGAAGATCATGGTGGTCTCTCTCTGCTCAGACGCCGAAGCGTCGATTACCGGGATGGCAGTCCGGAGAGAGATGGCGACCCCGACGCTGTGCCAGGGTGCGGCGTCCACGGGACGCGAGATGTTCACTGCCGCTACTCAGGATAGCGCCGTTGGCTGGCGGATAGAACCGGCCAGTGGACACCGAAGATACGACCTTCGATGCCACGCACGACAACGTAGCCTTTCCCAAGCTGCGAGTGATCGGGTCATGGCTCGCCGGGTTTTCTTCGGCCGACCGAAGGAGTCCCTACAGCACGACCGGCAGCGCAGCACTACAGCCGACGCAACGCCAGCCGGCACGATCCACGAACGCGCGGGTACGCCGGTCAGCGCGGTACAATAGGCAGGTCAGTTAGATACCCTCCAAGCGCATCCTCGGCTCGTCGAGGAACAGAACAGCCGGCCGATGGAAGATCGCTCGCGCCATCATCAGGCGCTGGGCCATGCCGCCGGAGAGCGCAAACACGGATGCCTTTGCCCACTTGGCGAGCTGGAACTGCTCGAGTAGTCGGCCGGCGATCTCGCGGGACTCGCTGGCGGAGATGCCGAACAAACGCCCGTGGAAGTACAGGTTCTCCCACACGGTCAGCTGGCGATCGAGCGTGTTCTGCTGGGACACGATCCCGAGCAGCTGCTTGGCGAGCGCAGGCTGCGCGACAACGTCGATGCCGCCCACATGGGCAGATCCCGAGGTGGGGACCACACGCGTGGTGAGCATCCCCGCGGTGGTTGTCTTGCCGGCGCCGTTGGGCCCCAGCAACCCGAAGATCTCCCCGGCGTGAACACTGAGGTTGAGCTCCTCGACCGCGGCGAAGTCCGTGCCCGCGTAGACCTTTGTGAGCTCGTCTGTGCGGATGACCTCGCGATCGTCGCCACCAGCTCCAATCTCGCTCGTCGCGCTATGGGTTGGAGCCGGCGTGTCGAGCGGTTGGCTTGAGGCCATCGCCCACAATCTATAGCGCTCGCGCTACCCTCCCGAAAGCAATGGCGGACACGAGCAAGATCGCCAAGAACCTCGAGCGCTTCGCGCAGGCGGTGGCGGCACACGATCGCGAGAACCCCACGCACACCGCCTATGGCATCGGTCTGGCGCACTTCGACATGGAGCGTCTGGGGTTGGACGAGGGCGAGGCGATCCTGCCGGGGATCACGATCCACGCCGATCAGGGCGTGACGGGCAACTTCCGCGTGCTGTGCGACGGCGACCACGAGGAAGAGCTGACGGAGGCCGAGGAGCAGGCGGTCGAGGCGATCGCCACGCAGGCAATCCCGGCGTTCTCGCCGTCCTCCCCAGGCCGCTCTCCATTCGAAGAGCACTAGCTGCGCTGATCTTGGACGCCCGGCCAAGGCCGTGGCGCCCGGCGCGGCCCAAACTGTGGCTAAGTGGCCACGGTTGCGGGGATCTCGCCGTCTGATTTTCAGCATTGCCGCGACTGGGCCGGCCATGTGATCGTGTGTGGCCTGAACCCAGTCGGGCTGCGCACGGTCGAGCAGTTGCACCTGGCCGGCGCGCGCGTGGTGGTGCTGGACGATGAGCCCGACGAGCGCCTCACGCGGGTGGTGCGCGGCTGGGGCATCCCACACATCGTCCGCGGCTCACACCACCTGAGCGAGCCGCTGTATGAAGCGGGGATTGTGGGCGCCACGGCAGTGGTGTGCGCCGAGCGCACTGATCTACGCACGCTGGAGACGGTGCTGCTGATCCGCGATCTCAGACCAGAGGTGCGGATCGTGGCCGACCTCGACAACCCGGCGGTGGCACGAGCGGTCGAGCAGGTTCTCGGATCGGTTGGGGTGCTCGACGTGGGCGCGCTGTTCGCGCCATCGGTCGTTGAAGTGTGCATCGGGCAGCGCGCCCGCGACATCCTGCTCGGCGACACCCTGTTTGTGGCAGCGGAGGTGATCGCGCCGCGGGAGGGAACGCTGCGCGAGCTGTACGGCAGCCTCGCGCCGATCGGCGTGGTGACGGATGCGGACGACACGCTGATCGCGTGCCCCGGACGCGACCAGCCGGTCGCGGCGGGCGACCGCGTGACGCTGCTCGGCACCCACGAGCAGCTCGACGAGGCGGGTCTCGGCCACACGCACGTCCGCGCTCGCGAGATCGCAAACATCGGCTCGCGCATGAGCGCAGCAGCTGGGCGCGTGCTGCGCACCGTCCTGAGCGTGGCCGATCAACCGCTGCGCGTCGCGGTGTCGCTTGGGCTGGTGATGCTCACGATCTCGACGCTGGTGCTGCATTTCGGCTACGACTGGTCGGGCCATCACTCGCACTTGCCGATCCTCGACTCGATTTACTTCACGGTCGAGACGGTCGCAACCGTCGGCTTTGGCGATTTCTCCTTCTCCAACCAGCCGCTGTGGATCGAGGCGTTTGGCATCGGCCTGATCGTCGCCGGCACGGCGCTCGTGACGACGCTGTTTGCGCTGCTCACGAACGCGCTGGTCAGCCGGCGCCTGGCGCAGTCGCTCGGTCACGAGCGGATCCCGGGCATGCGCGGGCATGTCGTGCTGGTGGGACTGGGGGCCGTAGGCATGCATGTGCTGGAAGGGCTGCTCGAGCGAGACCGCGAGGTGATCGTGGTGGAGCGCACGGAGAGCAACAGCTACGTCGCCCAGGCGCGCTCGCGTGGGGTCCCGGTGGTACTCGGCGACGCCACCCGTTCACAGACGCTCGACTCGGTCAACCTCTCAGGCGCCGCTGCGGTGGCGATCCTCACCTCGGACGATCTCACGAACATCGAGACGGGGCTGGCGGTACGCGATCGCCTCGACGAACGCTGGAGCTCGGTACCTGTGGTGCTGCGGGTCTTCGACCGCCAGCTTGGTCACCGGCTCGAGCAGAGCTTTGGCTTCCGCCATGTGTGGTCGACGTCGGCGATCGCCGCACCGTGGTTCGTGGGCGCGGTGCTCGGCCTGGAAGTGCTGTTCACATTCTACGTGGGCAACCATCCGTTCCTGCTCGCACGCCTGCGTGTGAGCGCCGGTGGCGGCCTTGACGGCCAGGCGATGCACGAGCTGCCGGCGAACGTGCGGGTGGTGGCGATCCGCCGCGCAGCGGACTCGCTTGCGCTCGAGCACCCGCCACGGCGGGATACGCGCCTGGCCCCCGACGACGCCGCGTATCTGGTCGGTCCGTATGCGCAGCTGCTAGCGGTGCTGCGTCATGATCGCGAGAAGCTCGGTTCTAGCTAACCGCCACGAACATGCTGGGCCGACAGCTGCGGCTGGTCGACCAACGCACAAGCAGCACCCTTAAAGGGGATCAACCGATTTTGTCGCCAGAACTCAACATCAAGTCTCGTTTCAACAGCATAGTCCACATTATGCCATACAGCCCTGTTCTTCCGTACAAGCTATCGGCCCAAGGGAGCAACTACTTAATGCCACACTGAAGCCGCTCACCAATCCCATCTGAGGATGATCTTCTCACCGAGCCGAGGATTTTCGACCAGCTCATTGTAGCTCCATCGACCGTTGGCGTGCTTGAGACGCGCCAACGGGATGTGCACGGGCTGCCCATTGCTCCGCTCAAGCCAGAGAGCCTTAGGCTTGCTGCCCGGCGGCCACACGATGCGCATCGACACGCTGGCGGTTTGAACCGAAACCTCCTTCGTTACATCCTCCGTCACTTCGCAGAAGTGGTCCTTGAGCTCCCGTACGGAGCGGAATGCCATGATCTCGCCTCGGCGCCAGATCCGTTGCAGCGAGATCAGCCGATAGACGCGTCCTTCAGGGCCGGGGAAGTCCTTTTGGATGATCGGGAGGTCGGCCATCGGCTGGCCCCTGACACCACCCTCGCAGACGTGAGTCAGGACCACCCCAGGCGACTTGTATTGATACTCGTATATCGAGAACACCTCGTCCTGCGTGAACAAAAGCTCCTTCTCGGCCGTAGCCTTGGCATAGCTGCCTTCAGGTCCACTCAAATCCCAGACCAGACGCTCGTCCAGAACCTGCCAGCCCTTGTCGGATCTGGCGAGTTCTGAGGCCCGCTCGATGTGAGCGACCAGCGACTCCCGCCCACTGCGCTCTCGAACCAAGGCGATCGCGATAGCAACAAGCAACCCGGCCGACGCCAAGGTAAGGCCTTTGGTATCGATTTCGCCGGTCAGGCTGAGGTAGCTGACAACGATCGCCAAAGCCAGCGCGAGCAGGAGCTCGAGATACTTGAAGAAGAACTCCCTCGCTGTGCGTGTCGCCGCGGCGAGTTTCTGCATGTCGACATCAGCCTAGCGATCCAAACGGCGTCTATTGCGGCGATCCCGAGTACCGAGACTTCGTCCACCGGGCAACGGTCAGGTGGCGACGAACGGAGCGGCGATCCCCGCCCGCAAAGCAATCATCGCGACAAGCCGCTCGATCGTGGGACAGGCAATGCCGTGTCGCGCACCGGCACGCAACACCGAACCAGGAATGGCGTCGAGCTCCGGCTCGCGCCCGGCGGCGATGTCGCGTTGCATGGAGCTGCCGAGCGTGTCGTGGGCGCGCTCGAGCTCGTCGATAGCGATCGCGGGGTCGACGTCATGCGCGCCCTCGGCCTTGCCCACGGCACAGGCCTCCTCGATCGCACCAACGAGATCGGCGCGCAGCGCGGGGGTCGAGCGAATCTCGCCGAGCAGCTTGTCGTAGGCACTGGTGGTGCAAGCGAGCGCGTTCAGGCGCACGAGCTTGGACCACATCACCTGTGCCTCGGAGTCCAACACCTTCACTCGCACCGCCGCCTCGGACAGTGTATCGGCGAGCGCCTGCATGGCCGGTCTCACCCCGGAAGCCGCTGGCTCACAGCCGGCCGCTGTACCGCGCCTCCCTGGCTCGCCGCTGGCCATGCTGACGAGTAGGAAGGGACTGGTGTGCACGACGACGCCGGGCTGCGGACGGTCGGCCTCGACGCGAATCGAGCCGGCGATGACGGAGCTGGGGTGGAATCGCTGGCGCAGCACAGCGAGGTGGTCGAGCCCGTTGAGCAGCGGCAGCACGACGGTAGGCTCGACGTGGATGCGCTCGAGCGCGGGCTGCAAACCGGCAGCCTTGGTGGCAACGATGAGCGCATCGACGGGCTCTTCTAGCTCAGCGACGGCTTGGGGGTGGGCGATGAAGTCGCTGAAGGTGACGCTGCGCACATCTACCCCGTGCTGGGTGATCAACTGGGCGGTGTCCTCGCGTGCGACGACGATCACCTGGTTGCCGGCTCGGTCGAGCACGCCGGCGAGCAGCCCGCCGACGCCTCCGGGACCGAGGACTGCGATCTTCATGTGGCTGGATCGATCAGCACGCCAGGGTTCATTATCCCGGCGGGGTCGACTGCCAGCTTGGCTGCACGCAGGGCAGCGGCAAACGGCTCAGGGCGCTGTTGGTCATACCAGGGTCGGTGATCGCGCCCGACGGCGTGGTGGTGGGTGATGGTGCCGCCGCCGGCGAGGATTGCATCGGAGGCGGCCTGCTTGATGGCACCCCACTGCTCGACCTCCTCGCCTCGGCGAGCGGGTGCGATAACGGTGAAATAGGGTGCGGGACCGTTGGGATAGATGTGGGTGAAGCGGCAGAAGACTTTGCCGCCCTCACCACAAACCTCGCGCACGGCCTGCTCGGTGGCGGCGATCACGCGCTGGTGAAAGGCGGGGAATCGCTCCCAGGTGATGGCGGTCTCAAACGTCTCGGCGAGCACGCCCATGGCAACGAGCGTGTCGCGCATGTAGGGCGCGCCGAGAAACGCGCTGCGCCACGAGCCGACGGCGTCACCGTCACCTCCCGCGCCGCTGGACTGTGGCCGCGCGTCCGCCTTGCCGCCGTGCTCGGCACACAGCGCGAGCGCCCGCGACATCGCCTCCGCGACGGGGTGATCGCTTGACTCGAAGCCGAGGACGAGCAGGGCGCTTGAGCCATCGCCGGCCATTGTGAGCAGTGCCTCGCGGGGGTCGAGCAAGCGGCAGTTGGAAGGGTGGAGTCCTGATTGGGAGATCGCATGGACACACTCGGCCCCGTCGTGAAAGCGCGCGAAGCGCACCGCGGCGGAGCTGCGATGGGTGGGACGAGGTTGCACGCGCATCCATGCTTGGGTGACCACGCCGAGCGTTCCCTCAGAACCGGCGAGCATGCGGTCGGGGCTGACGCCGGCGCCCGAGCCAGGCAGCCGCCGGGACTCCCAAACGCCGGCTGGGGTGAGCGCGCGGACGGACTCGACGAGATCCTCGATGTGGGTCCACAAAGTCGCGAAGTGACCAGAGGCGCGAGTGGCGATCCAGCCACCGAGCGTGGAGAGCTCGAACGACTGGGGGAAGTGGCGCAGCGTGAAGCCATGCTGGGCGAGCTGGGCCTCGAGCTGTGGGCCGAGCGTGCCGGCCTGGATCAGCGCCGAGCGCGACACGGGGTCGACCTCGAGCACACGGTGAAACGCGGCAAGGTCGATGGAGACGACGCCGTTGTAGCCGCAGGGCACGTGCGGAGTGACGCCACCGACGACAGAAGTGCCACCGCCAAAGGGGATCGCGGCGACCCGCTCGGCAGAGCACCACTCGAGCACGCGCTCCAGGTCAGTCTCATCGCGCGGGGATAGGACGAGGTCGGGCGGATACTCGAAGCGCCCGCGAAAGCCGCGGACGATGTCGGAATAGGACTTGCCGAGCGCGTGGCAGGCGCGAGCGTGTACGTCATCGGCACACATGTCAGCGAGCGACGCTGGCGCGTGGATGCGTGGTGGCGTGAGTTGCACGGACTCGAGCGCAACCGGCTGCTGCACTTCGCCGAGCGTCATCTCGAGGTGAGCGCCGAGCGCTGCGGCCGAGGCGCGAAGCTCTGCGCTTGTGGGCTGCCGATCCTCGGAGCCCCACCCCCAGTGCTTGCGCCGACTCTCGCTCACTACGGGCGAGTCTATGCGTACTGTCTGCGCCGTGCGCACCGTCCGCGCCCGGGTGTTGCGCGGCCGCTATGGAGATATTCACCACCTTGCGAAGTTCAGGCCGATAGCCTTCGCGTCAAGTGTCAGATCAACCTGAGCCAGCAACGCAAGCACCGGAGATCCTCGCCCGCGGACCGTGGGCGCTGGAGCAGATCACGGCGCACTGGCGCGAGGTGCAGTTTGAGCCCTCGCCAGAGCAGAGCGAGGCAGCGGATGCGGCGATTCGAGAGCTCAAGCAGCGCGGCTCGCCGAGCCACGATGGGATCGCGGCACGCCTGGTCGACTACCGCCAGGATGAGCAAGGGATTGACATCGAGCTACAGCCGCTGCGCTGGGCGCTGCGGCTGGTGGATGGCGACGCCTCGCAGAGCGTGGCGGCGCTGTGTGTTACGCGCGCGGCGGACGGTCGCTGGCTGGCTGGCCGGCGTGCACCGTGGGTGTCCTCGTGGGCTGGACGTTGGGCGCTGGGTGCGGGCGGCGCGGTGGACCTGGGCGAGAGCCCAGCGGACACGTTGGTGAGAGAGCTACAGGAGGAGTGGTCAGTCACGCCGGAGCGCGTTCAGGGCGAGGCGCTCTTGCGGCTACCGCATCGGCTGGTGATGTTCGTGGGGCAGGCGTGGCTGGCGGAGGGCGATGAGGAGACGGTCACGATGGACCCTGAGCACGACCAGTTCGCTTGGTGGCCGCGCAATATCGAGGACTGGCCGGCGGAGGCCGGCGAGACGTTGCCGCGGATGGCCCAGTGGCTATCGGAGTAGAGGCGCACATGCGCCCAGGGGTGGGGCTGCTGACGTTCACGCGCTTGAAGTGGACGTCGTTCACCCATTCGTGCGTGTACACGGCGCTGCTGGTGAGCGCGTTCGCGGCGGGTAAGCCGGAACCGCTGACGTTCGTACTGGGATGGACTCACGGCCTGCTGTGGATCTTCATGTCTCTCGCTTGCATCACGGCTGCGCGCCTGCGGATTGTGTCGCTGAAGCTGGCTGTGGCAGTGGCGGTACTCGGCGGGATCGGGCCGTTCTTTGGTAGCTACCAGTTCATTCGCGAGCAGCGCGAGCGCGCGAGCGCAGCGCCGCGCTAAAGTGAGAGACCAATGGCCACAGGCACCACCGCAGTGCAGACGATAGACGTCGTAACCCCCGCTGCGGGCGAGTCGGTGACCGAAGGGACGATCCTCGAATGGCACGTGAAGGTCGGCGACTACATCAAGGTCGACGACACGATCGTTGAGATCTCGACCGACAAGGTCGACGTCGAGTTGCCCTCACCAGGGAGCGGCACGGTTAGCGAGATTTTGGTGGAGGAGGGCGAGACGGTCACGGTCGGTCAGGTGATCGCGCGTATCTCTGTGAATGGCGCCGTACCAGCGCAAACTGCGGCGCCGGGGGCCTCTGAGGCCGCGCCTCAGCAGGCGACACCCGGGTCACAGCCAAGCAACGGTACAACCGGGCAAACGGTCGACGTGGTGACGCCGGCGGCGGGCGAGTCGGTGACCGAGGGGACGATCCTCGAATGGCGCGTGAAGGTGGGCGACGCGATCAAGGTGGACGACACGATCGTGGAGATATCGACTGACAAGGTTGACCTGGAGCTGCCGGCACCGGCCACTGGGATAGTGAGCGAGATCCTGGTGGAGGAGGGCGACACGGTCACGGTGGGGCAACTGATCGCGCGCATCTCTGTGAATGGCGCCGTCCCAGCAGCTGCGGCGGCGAACACACCGGCGCCGACGACCCAGACCGACGGCGCGAACGCCTCGGCTGCCAGCTCAAACGCGCCGGCCAGCACAAGCGCTCCTGCCACCACAAGCGCGCACGGTTCGGGCGTACTAGACGGCACGAAAGCCTCCCCGGTGGCGGCACGCGCCGCGGCGGTAGAGGGAGTGGACCTCGCACAGGTTTCGGGCAGTGGACCGGCGGGACGGATCACGAAGTCGGACGTCCTCTCAGCGGCGGCTGGCCAACCTGTCCACACCAACGGCGCGGGCGCCAACGGCCGCGCGACGGTCAGCGAGCCGAGCGCCCAGCCGATGCGGGGCGGCGCGGCAATGCTTGTGCGCTACATGGAGGAGTCGCGTTCGATCCCGACGGCGACGAGCTTCCGCACGCTGACGGTGACACGCCTGGATGCGCGCCGGCGCGAGCTGAAGGCGGGTCCGCGCAAGGTCTCGTTTACCCATCTGATCGCGTATGCGATCGTGCGCGCGGCGCAGGACATGCCGGTGATGGCCAACCACTTTGCGGAGATCGACGGCAAGCCAAACAGGCTGGTTGATGGCAAGGTGAACCTGGGGCTAGCGGTGGACGTTGAGAAGAAGGACGACCGATCGAAGATCGTCCAGCACACGCTGATGGTCCCGGTGATCACAGATGCTGGCAGCCTCGCGTTTGACGCGTTCCTCGATGCATATGACGCGCTGGTGGAGAAAGCGCGCACGAACACCCTGACTGCGGATGACCTGGTGGGCGCGAACGTGACGCTGACCAACCCGGGTGGCCTGGGCACGATCGCATCGGTGCCAAGGCTGATGCCGGGCCAGGGGACGATCGTGGCGACGGGCTCGATCGCCTACCCGGTGGGCCTGGGCAACATCGGCGAGATGATAGGCGCGGAGAAGGTCATGACGATGACCTCGACATACGACCACCGCGTGATCCAAGGTGCGGAGTCGGGTCGCTTCCTGGCCCGCATCGAGGCATACCTGCAGGGCGAGGACGGCTTCTACGAGGACGTGTTCGCGTCGCTGGGAGTGGAGCTTGGCCCCGCCCCAGCGTTGCCCGCGCCGGCGGCTGCCGCATCGGCTGCGGTGGCGAGCACGAGCACAACGGGCGCGTACACGGGCGGCGAAGAGATGCTGCAGGCGGTCCACGCAGCAAGCACGTTCGTGAGCCGGGTGCGCAGCCATGGACACCTGGCAGCGCACCTCGATCCGCTCGGCTCAGAGCCGGAGGGCGACCCGGGTCTCGATCCGGAGGCGCTGGGTCTGACGCCTGAGATCCAGGCGCGACTGCCAGCACGGATCTTCCAGATGTATGTGCCGGGGGCGACGTTGGCTGACGCGCTACCGCATCTACGCGAGACCTACTGCGGCACGATCGCGTATGAGATCGAGCACATCGCCTCGCACCGCCAGCGCGTATGGCTGCGCGAGCACATCGAGTCAGGGGCGTTCCGCCAAGAACTGACCAACGACGAGCGCCGCAGGCTGCTGCGCCGCCTGGTGAAGGTGGACGCGCTCGAGCGCTTCATGCACAAGGCATACCTCGGCCAGCACCAGTTCTCGATCGAGGGCCTGGACATGACGGTGCCGATGCTGGATGAGCTGATCCAGCTGTCGGCTGCGCATGGCGGGCAAGAGGTTGTGGTGGGGATGGCCCACCGTGGCCGCTTGAACGTGCTGGCGCACAATCTGGGGCGCACTTACGACACGATCTTCGGCGAGTTCGAGGGCGCCTCGACGCTGGAGGCGGTGACGACGATCCCGCAAGGCGGCACGGGCGACGTCAAGTACCACCACGGCACGCAGGGCACGTATGCATTGCCCGATGGCGGCACGATCCGCGTGAACCTCGAGTCCAATCCAAGCCACCTGGAGTACGTGTCGCCGGTGGTGGAGGGCGCGACGCGCGCGGCGCAGACGACGCGCAAGGGTCCCCATGCCCACCAGGACACCAACGCGGCGGTGCCGATTGTGATCCACGGCGACGCGTCGTTCCCGGGCCAGGGCGTGGTCTCGGAGACGTTCAACCTGCAGGCGCTGGATGGCTACAAGGTCGGCGGCACGGTGCACCTGATCATGAACAACCAGGTGGGCTTTACGACCGACCCCGACGATGCGCGCTCGACGCGCTGGGCCTCGGACTTGGCGAAGGGTTTTGACGTGCCGATCATCCACGTGAATGCGGATGACGTACCAGCTTGCATCAGCGCGGTGCGCCTGGCGTTTGCGTTCCGTCAGGAGTTTGGCCACGACGTGCTGATCGACTTGATCGGCTACCGGCGCTTCGGCCACAACGAGTCCGATGAGCCCGCTTACACACAGCCAGAGATGTACGCAAAGATCAAGACGAAGAAGCGCGTGTCGGAGATCTGGGCAGATCGGCTGGTGACCGAGGGGGCCGTCTCCAAGGACGAGGTAGAGCAGCAAGCGCAGGAGGTGTGGGACAACCTGACGCTGCTACACCAGCGCCTGAAGGCGAAGATCGCGGCAGCGGCGGAGCACGAGGCGGAGCACACGACGGGCGAGTACACGCTCGACCGCTCACCGAGCCCGGAGGTGGGGACGGCGGTGCCGGCGGCGGAGCTGCGTGCGCTGGGCGAGCAGCTGCTGCGCGTGCCGGACGGCTTCACCGTGCACCCGAAGCTCGTCAAACAGCTGGAGCGTCGCCGCGAGGCACTGGCGGAGAACGCAGCGCCGGGGATCGACTGGGCGCACGCGGAGGCGCTGGCGTTCGCGTCGCTGTTGACGGAGGGCACACCACTGCGCCTGACAGGCCAGGACACCGAGCGCGGTACGTTCAGCCAGCGCCACATGGTGCTGCACGACGCGAAGACGGGTCAGACGGTGTGCCCGATCCAGAGCCTGCCGGACGCGCTGGCGCCGCTTGAGCTGCACAACAGCCCGCTGTCGGAGCTTGCGTGCATGGGCTTCGAGTACGGCTACAGCCAGGAGGCACCGGAGACGCTCGTGTTGTGGGAGGCGCAGTTCGGCGACTTCGTCAACTCGGCGCAGGTGATCATCGACCAGTTCATCGTGTCTGGGCTCGCGAAGTGGGGGCAGACGTCGCGGTTGACGCTGCTGCTGCCACACGGCTACGAGGGCTCGGGCCCGGAGCATTCCTCGGCGCGCCTGGAGCGCTTCCTGCGCGGGGCAGCGGAGGGCAACATCCGTGTTGCAAGCCCGACGACGCCGGCTCAGTACTTCCACCTGCTGCGCCGCCAGGCGCGGGTAGCAAAGCAACGCCCGCTGGTGGTAATGACGCCGAAGTCGCTGCTGCGTCTGGCGCAGGCGGCAAGCTCGGTGGAGGACATGGCGGAGGGCACTAGCTTCCAACCAGTGCTAGCCGAGCCAGGAGTCCAGGACGATCAAGTGACGCGCTTGGTGCTGTGCACGGGCAAGATCTACTACGACCTGGTGGGCCACCCTGAGCGCGCGGCGCATACGGGCCTGGCGGTGGCACGGGTAGAGCTCCTGTATCCGTTCCCAGAACGACAGATCCTGGAGCTGATCGGCCGCTACCCGAACGTGAGCGAGGTGCTGTGGGTGCAGGAGGAGCCGCGCAACATGGGTGCACGCGCGCACATGTTCCCGCGCTTGATGCAGATTATGCCCGAGGGCATGCACTTCGGCTACATCGGCCGCCCCGAGCGCGCAAGCCCGGGCGAGGGCTACCCGGCTGCGCACATCGACGAACAGAACCGCATCGTGACGACGGCGATCGACCTGGGCCAGCCGATCTCCCAATACCCCCGCAAGACGCCAGGCGAGCGCTGAAATGTGGGCGCTGTGGCGACGCTTCCTGGCAGTACGCCGTCAGCGCAAACGCAAGCGCCGCTAGACGGTCGTAGACACTGCGCGAGGCGGCGTCCTCGATCGCTCGTGTGCGCAGCACACTTCGCTCACTGCGTCCTTGCCTCGCTTGGTCTACGACCGTCTAGTGGTTAGCGGCCTTTCCACACGGGGTCGCGCTTCTCCTTGAAGGCGTTGGCGCCCTCCTTGGAGTCCTCGGAGGCGAACACGGGGCCGGAGATGGCGCCCTGCTTGTCCCACATCTCGGCGCTTGACCAGTCGAACTGCTCCTGCAGGATCTGCTTGGAGGCGACAAGTGCAAGCGGACCGTTCTTGGCGAGGCGACCTGCGAGCTCCAGCGCGACGTCGACGGCGGCGCCGGGCTCGGCGAGGCTGTTGACGACGCCGAACTCGTGGAAGCGCTCGGCGGGCATGGTGTCGCCGGTGAGCGCCAGCTCCATGACCACGTGGTATGGCATCCGACGCGGCAGGCGCAGCAGCGCGCCGCCGGCGGCCACGAGCGAGCGTTTGGCCTCTGGGATCCCCATTTTTGCGCCCTTGGCGGCCACGATCAGATCACAGGCAAGCGCGATCTCCATGCCGCCGGCAACGGCGAAGCCCTCGATGGCAGCGATCAAGGGCTTGCGCGCGGAGCGCTGGGCGATGCCGGCAAAGCCGCGGTCGCCGAACCAGGGCGACTCGCCCTTGACGAACGCCCCCAGATCCATCCCCGCACAGAAGAACCCACCCGCTCCAGTGAGAACGCCCACCGCCAGGCCATCATCCGCGTCGAGCTCATCCAAGGCGCCGGCAACGCCTGCGGCAAGCGCTGCGTTGACCGCATTGCGCACCTGCGGCCGGTTGAGCGTGATCAGCAGGACGTTTCCGCGTCGCTCGGTGAGGACTGGATCCTCGGCGTTGGCATCATCGGGGGTCATCTTCGGCTCCTTACTCTGACGGACGGCTTGCTGGTCAAGACAGCAGCCTATCTGCGGTCGGCGCGTATGGCGCGATCTGGAATCCGCCCCGGGCCAATGCCGCCTTGCTTATGCCGCGAACAGGCGCAGCTCTGGCTCACGTTCGCCGCGCAGGATTGCGGGGTCGACCTCGACACAGTCGATGCCGCGCGCTTCGGCAAGCACGCGGGCCTGCGGCTTGATGCTCTGGGCGGCGAGCACGCCGCGACAGGAGCCGAGCGCTGGGTCTAGGCGTATGCGCTCGAGGTAGCGCGTGAGCTGCTCAACAGCATCGATCGTTGCGATGCGCTTGATCTCCACGGCGATCCACTCGTCGTCTCCGTCCCTGCACATCAAGTCGACCGGCCCGATGTCGGTGGGCCACTCGCGCCGGACCAGCCGCAGGCCCTCCCCACACCACTGTGGGGCATCGGCGAGTAGCTCCTGCAGCTCGCGCTCGAGCCCCTCCTTCTCGAGCATTGCAACCGCGTCGAGCTCGTGCTCGGCGTCGGACAGCACCTCTGCGATGGTGACCTCCAGCCGGTCTTCCTGACTGCGCTTGCGCACCACGAGTCGCTGCAGGCGTCCCTCCTCGTCGGTCTCCTCCTCGATCACGGTGGGCGCAGCCATCCAGTTGAGCGGCTTGACGCTCGATCCGCCGCCGTCGGCCCAAACCATGAAGGTCCCGTCGGCCTTGAGCATCAGCAACCTGACAGCCTCGGGTAG
>DATBYJ010000230.1:0-7634 GCA_036513795.1 Solirubrobacteraceae bacterium
GCGGCTGCTAGCTCGCTGACTGAGCGTCCCTCCAACACATGCGCCTCGACCAGATACCGCGCCATCTCCACAGAAGACCCCCATCACGTTGATGTCTCCTATGTCCTGACACATGTGTCGCCTATCAGCCGAAACCACACACCCCCCTCTCCGCCATCTTCACGAAGTACGAACTAGCGGCAGCGGCAAAGGGCTTTGAGGAGCCGGATCGGCTCTCCGGAGCCCTTTGTGCGGCCTGAGTCCTGATCGCCTCGGCCTCGGCTAGCACGTCGTCGGTCAGATCATTGGCCAGCAAGAGGGCCTACGGCTCGGTCAGCTCGGCCCCCGGTTATGCGCACGACCGCTTGGCCGGTGGCCCCGTCCCATTCGGGCGTGACGTAGAGCTTCTTGAAGAACGCTTGGTAGCTGCGCTCGAGTTGTTCGTCGTCGGTCTTGTATATCTCGGCCACGTTCTCGGCCAGCTGCAGGGCGATGCGCAGGTGCTCGCCACTGAGCTGACGCGCACCTTCGGTTTCGGCCGGCGAGGCGTGCGCGGCTTTTGGTTCGTCATCCAGGGTGGCCTGCATGTGCTTGGAGACGGCAGCCTAGATGGACTTCTCGGAGAAGCGCATAGTAGTCGGGCTCTTGCTTGGCGAGCACGAGCAGCGGCCGTGGTCCAAAGAGGCGATTTCCCGGGAGGTTGGCGACGATCCAGCGACACCGCGCGCTCTATAGCATGTCTCGTGCAGGCTCGCGGGTGACCCTGCTGAATTGCGAAGCGCGCAGGACGGCGATAGAGTCGCCGCGACGGAATAACCTGTCGACAAACCCGCCGACGCCATGCGCCTTGACCCGATCGAGCTACGCAGACTGGCATTGATCCAGCAGCTTCCGTCTGCCCACGTCGAACGTCGAGTTGAACATCTGGCGCTCGTTGACGATTACCACTACGCTGCGACCGTCACGCAGCAGCTTACGATTCCGCGCCTGACGGAGGAGGCTATGGAGTCCGGGCAACAAGGAGCCGCGACCCCTCAAGTGCAAGCCGTCCGCAGCTTACTCGTACCACTTGGCTGGTTTCCGAAGGACCGGCTACCAGATCTTCAAGTTAGCGACGGAGTGGGCGCTACGCTGCCAGTTTTAACCCGCGACGAGCAGGGCCGGGTCGCCGCGAGCCTGTTCACTGATCGCTGGCAAGCGACCGCGTTTGCAAATGTTCCCCAGTATGCGCTGCGAGGCGTAGAAGAAGTGTGGGATGTCATTAGAACGGCCGTCGAGAGGATCGTCACGAGTTCGCAGGACGGTGCATTCCTGGTTATCTATCGCTTGCGACGATTTCTCGCAGCGGAGCATTATCGTGCCAAACGGGCAGCGCGCGGTAGCTTTATCCTCTCGCTGTTGAAAAGCAGCCGGTTTTGGGAATCACTCGGACGGCTGGCTCGGATCCGACTAATGGTGGCACGTCTCGCAGGGGTTCCCGGCGAGACGTATGTCCTTACTATCCGCTTCACTGAGCCTTTCACCTATTCACCCCAGAGATCATCTTCGGTAGTAAAGGAGATTATTGCGAGCATTCGTCGGCTCCCGAGCTTGCTCGGGGTCGCAAGTGTACCAATCGTCCGCGATGCTGGAAATGCCGGGCAAGCGGCTTCGCTGTGGGTCATATTTCAGATGCCACCCGGGATCGAGTCGGTCCGGTGTTTCTGGAGGTCACATGAGGCGGAGGTGAAGGGCGACAACATCTCGGTCGACGTCACAAAGGCTGCACTGGGAAAACACCATTCGCCAACCAGTGAGCCCCGGGCAGACTCCTCAGTACTCGACATACAGGTCGCCGCGACCTCTGACGTTACAACCACTGCAATCTTGGCCGTAATTCTGTTTTTCGTGGGCGCCTACCTCTACAAAATAGGAGCTGGAGGCGGTGCGTCTGAACTCGTTGCGTTGGCGAGCCTGTTTGCGGCCACTCCTGCGGCAGCTGCCGGCGTCCTCGCTTACCGTGGGCCCAGCATCGTGCGGCGGATCGGGAGAGGCCCAAGATGGCTACTGGTTTCACTGATCGTCATGGCCGCGCTCGTCGCTCTGGCAGTCGGCTTGAGACAGCCGGGGTCAGTGATTGAAGCGTTGGGGCTCGGAATGGCGATATATGGCTTTCTGGTCGGCGGACTCTTTGTAGCCGTGAGAACGAGTCCGCGGTGGCGGTGGAATGAGCGGTCGCGACGATCCAGATTGACGGCGCGCACATCGGCCGCAGAGTGTCGAGCTCATCAAATGAGGTTCGCGCGGGTGCTCCTGCTCTGCTGGCCGATCATTGTCTTTCTTTTTGCGCATGCTCTCATCGGTCTTCACAGGGCGAGCGTCGTAAATGCGTCGGACTTTCCGACGAATGCCTGGAGGGCGATGTGGTCAGGGATTGTCCCATGAGAGTGTTTCTAATATACTGTGGGGGTGATCATGAAACTGCATGGTAGGGCGATGGCATGACTGGCGAGACCATTGGTGGCGCAGGGTTTGAGGTGCCGCTCGATGGCGGCGTGCTCGACGGCGACTACGATATTGTCGAGGCCGCGTGGTTGAACGAGCCGCCTAGAGAGAAACAACGCGAGCTGCCCGACGGGCTCGTCGAAGTGCCTTTGGAGTCGCCGTTCGTGGACAAACTACGGCAAGACGAAAAAGGTCCGTACATTGTCGCCCCGGATAGCGCGGACTGGGCACCGCCAGATCTTCTCGCCGTGCCTGACCTAAACCTTGTTCAGGAGAATGCACAGAAACGCAACGAAGACTTGGACAAAGAGAACGTTCCATCGGGGGCAGTTGCGCTTCCGGCCAGTCAGCGAGCGTATTTGCTGCGGGCAGCCCATCCGGCGTCGCTCGAGTTGATAAAAGTCCTTGATCGAGGTCTCGAAGCAGGGTCGGCCGACCTCGCTAGATCGGTGAAGGAGCGTCGACGTAAACGGCGATTTGCCTAGCGCGGAGGCGGGGGCAGTGCGCGAGGGCGATAGCGAGTGACGTCGCCGGGCGCGCGCTTGGGCAGTACAAAGCGGGGCAGGTGCCTGAACCGTTTTACCCGTGGAGGATGCCAGCGCGCAAAGCCGTGCCTATTGAAGAGATAGTGACTCTTGGCGTTGCGATACGCGACGTGTGCCCACACGCGGTGCGCGTAGCCATCGCCAGCGATGGAGCGCAATGCCTCCGCGAGGAGAGCCGATCCGATGCCCACGTCTCCGATTTTCTGGCCTCGATACTCCTGGCTGACTCCGATTACATGGATATACACGTCCTCGCCCGGCGCCACGCCATCCAGCCCCGTCGCAACCTCCGGCAGATGCTCGTCGGGGATATGCACGAGTTCGCTCGGACGCCACGCACACACGCCAACGGTTGCCGGCTCGGGCCTAGACGTGTCTTCCGCGACGAGGACGGTCGGCTCGAAGCGGGATTCTCCGAGATAGAGACGCTGCATCAGGAATTCGACGCTGCGGTCATACTCGGAGGAACCGCAGAGAAACCCGTCCAGCGCCGGATCGCCGACCGGATCGTCAGTCATGCGGAAGCTCAAGCTCCCGGCAAACTGACTCATCTAGAAGGGCTTACGTGACCCAGACGCCCTCAGGTAGCTGTTTGGGTCTCGTCGCGCAAGCGCTTCTGTCTGAGTAATCGCGCGTGCTAGGTCATGCTGGGCCTGGGCTGACGTATGCACGGGGCGATCCGATTCGACAAGCTCAACGAACGTCTGGATACGACGCTCGCGCCGTGCCGCGAGCAATCGAAGGGGATGCCAAGTAAGAGTGGGCCCGCGCCCGCTGGTTGGCGCTTCATGGCTCGCGGGGGCTTCAGCTTGCGCTTGCAACTTTTTGTCTCCCTGGGATGGCGCCGACGTTCTCGGCTGTGTTGGCCTTCGACTAGCGCGCATACTATTCCTTGTTCCGGATAATCGGTTTTGCCGAGAAAAACTTGAAGCAGTGAGCGTTGCGTCGACAAGTTGGCCGGCCAGTCAGAAGTCAGCTGTAGAACTCGCTACGAGTTCGGCGAAGCCGGCGACGCCAAGCTGCGGGGGCGAAACCTAGCGTTAAACGCACCAACCCGCGCCCCTTTGGGTGCGGGGGTCTAGTAGTCAGACAAGTTTGGTGCATCCGGTAGGTCCGAGTTCGATCGCCGTCTCTCGATCTCCGTTTTTGCCAGGTTCGTGGCGATTGCTCGAAACTCGCTGATGCTCGTTATGCCTAGCGAACAGGCCGGGAACGACGAGGTGCGGTCCCTACTCGGGCCGGCTCTCCCCCGGCTCTCGTTGGTCAAGGTTTGATGACTGGGCTACGGTTGTGATCTCGTTTTCGGCCCACGCTCTGAGTTGTTCGACCAGAACAAGCGCCGCAGATCGGTCCAGGGCGGGCGGGTCTTCGCCCTCATAGCGGAACTCGACTGCCCAGGGTGATAGGACATCGGCCTCGGAAAGCTCGTCCGGTGCCTCGATGTCGTTTTCCTCAACCAGGCCGATGAGATAGCTCAACGCATGACTCTTCATGAAGGCTACGCCGCGAGCGGCCAGTACGGCCTTAATCAGCGTCTCGGCGGCCTGCTGTGCGTGAAAGCCGACGATCGCATTGGCCACGTCGGCATCCAAGCAGACCTTCCGTACCAATGTCTCGTCATCGACGGCCCGGGCGAGTAGCACCCGCGCCAGGTCCAGCCGGTCATGTGGCGGCATGCAGCACTCGGCCCTCGGTCAGCGCGGCGTGCACCATCGTTCCCTCTACAGCCCACCAGTCCTCTGCATAGCGCTCGCTGACGACGACTACATCGAACGGCATTCCGAGCGGACGAAGCGCACGACCGAGACGCACCATCTCAGCATGGCGGTCGCGAGGATCGCGCTCTACGACGAGGAAGTCGAAATCGCTGTCCGGGCTCGCATCACCCCGTGCCCTCGAGCCAAACAACACGATCTTAACCGCATCGTCAGCAACAGCCGCCAGCGTCTGGCCCGCAGCCTCGATGACCTCCTGAGCAACCATGGCGACACCGTAGCGAAGCCCTCGGATCAGGGCGCAGAGCCGGAGTCGTCACCTTGTGGCGGACGACCTCCGCTGCCGCTCCAAATCGCTCATCATGCAGTCTGCGGATCAACACAAGGTTCGGGTTCGAGCTTCGTCCCCCCCTCTCCGTTTTCGCCGGGTTTGTGGCCGTTGTTCGAAATTCGCTCGAGCCTGTTGTCCCGGATGCCTGTGAGGTACCCTCCGCTGATGGGCGTGAGTGAGGATCTTCGTCGTGGCGCCGAGGAAAGCGCTCGGAGGCTCGCGTCAATGGCGCCCGAATCCAGCATGCAGGCCGCTGCGCTGCTTCGGGAAGTCAAGCCGCGTCTCGCCAGCGATCGGGAGCGGGGGGTCGCCGAGGGGATGGCTCGCCGCTTCGAGGAGCGCGCAGTGGCTCGCTCACGCTCAGCGCTCTCCTGACCGGCTGGACTCGGCGCGCGCCATATCACGCAGGTCGGAGAGTTCGCCAACGATGCCGGTGAGCGCGGCTAGAGCTTCTGGGTCACCTCCGGCCGCGAGCAAGCTTTGTACTTCGGCGTCGGTGAGGAACTCGATCGCGACGGTTACGTACCGGCCTTGGACCTGTGCGATGTCCGTCCCTGCCGAAAGCAACTCGATAGCGAGGCCCACCACATCCTCCGCCAGATCACGGGCACGCTGAACGAACTCTTCAACTTCATCCATGCATAGAGCATCCTCACGGCTCCGGTCGTTTCAGGCGATCGGCCCCCGGCCTGCTTTCCGGCCTGCGGACTTGCCCTTACCGGTAGGCATTGACCCAAAACGCTCCTCGTGGAGCCTCTGGATCAGAGGCCACGGAGGTTTCGAGAACTTTCCCGCCATCCCCGTTTTTGCCGGGTTTGAGGTCTTTGTTCGAATCAGCCCGTTTGTGTTGCGGGCGGCACGTACTCAGGTTGACGAGCCAATCTAATGACGCGCGTAACGGCGGCCTAGTGGCGGTCTCTTGTGGACGCTATGCCAGACAGGATGCTCAATGCGGCCATGCTCATAGGGATCGGCCAGGAACGACCTTGTACGGAACAGATGATCGATGTGGTGGTGCTTGCTGTTGCGAGCAAGGTCAAGATCATCCGGCAGGCGATCTTCGTCCAGCCATCAGCCAGCTCCAGTTGAACTAGCTGCTGTTCGACTTTCTTCTGATCTCTGTATCGGCGGCTGGCCATGGTTGATGACACTCCCACCGCCGCCTTGGAGCCAGGACCGACCGATAGAACTATTTGGGGGCGTAACCTGACTGGTCTTTTCGTATGATGAGCGAGTCACTCGATTAGGCGATAGCGCATCCCCGCGAGGACAGCCTGCGTGCGGTTCTTGACCCCCAGGGCCTTGTTGATCGCGCGAAGATGACTCTTGACGGTGGGCTCGGCGACCACCAACTCTTCCGCAATTTGCTGGTTGGTATGGCCCTCCGCGACCAGGCGCAATACTTCGAGCTGGCGCTTGCTGAGATACGGTCGATCTGTTCGGTTGCGTAGGCGAAGCGCGGCTGCAATTGCGCTAACGGCAGCCGTCGCGATATACGCCTCGCCCCGCGCTGCAGCAGCAACTGCATTACATAGCTCCTGTGGCGCAATCGCCTTCGTGAGACAGCCGATTGCGCCACGCTCTATCGCCACGTAGCTCTTGTCGTCCGCCTCGCTGGACAGGAAAAGCAGACGAGTTTCGCCACGAGCCAAGGCAAAAACCTCGTCCTGTGTCTCCGTGTCAAGCGACGTCGGATCGAGCACCGCAACATCCGGCTTGAGCTGCAGCAGGCTCGGCAAGATCGCATCGGCATCGACAACGCCGACGACCTCAAACTCAGGCCAAGCCTTGAGTGTCAGGGCGACCTGCTCGCGGAACATAGGTTGATGGTCGCCTACCAAGACGCGCACCCGTCGCTGCTTGCTCTGTCCGGCGGAGGCCAACACGACTCGATCTTATAGGACTAATCCATAAGACTCAGCTATACGGTCAGTAGTATGGTTGGACGACGGATGTCAGGAAATATCATCGAGTTGGCCATGACCGCGAAGGAGCAGCTCCTGCAGGAAGTGCCAGGTTGGAGCGAGGACGATGCGAAGATCGCGCTGCGAGCGGTGCAGTGGGCGCACTCTGGCGCCACCGACGAGTGGGGGGAACTCTCCAGATTTCACGAGGGCGCGTTCGGGGAGACGATGAAGCGATTGGCTGAGGAGGAGCGCGCGGCTGGGCATGAGCCGTGGTGAGACGCGGCGAGGTCTGGTGGGCCGAGCATCCGGAGTGGGGGCGCCGGCCCGCGCTGGTGATGACACGCGACGAGGCGATCGACAGCCTCAACGAGGTCTTCGTGGTGCTCGCAACCACTACACGGGGTCATGTTTCGAGAGTCGTCCCCCCTCCGTTGCTCGTCGATGCTCGAACCCTCGAGTGAGTTCGAGCGTCGTGCCGCGACGCGCAGCGGCTGGGCCGAGCGCATCAAGATCGATGCCAAGGAGCAGGCCTCGGCGACGCGAATCCTTCAGCTAGCGATGCCAACCTCAACCCTCGACATGGCCGCCCTCGGGTGCGCCGTCCTTGCTATCCGTACCGAAAAGGGCGTTAGACCCTATGCCGTGGGTCGATCGTTGGGTTGACCGTCGGAGG
>DATBYJ010000231.1:0-4524 GCA_036513795.1 Solirubrobacteraceae bacterium
GTACACGCCCGGGGATGGCGAAACGAGTGTGTATTACCAAGAAACGGGCGGCCTGATTGCGTACTATCAGTGGCAGCCCGGGAGAGGATGGGTCAGCGGCGTACTCGGCAAAGGGCACGAGGCGGCGGACTCGAGCCCAGCGACGGTGGACGATCAATCTACCGGTGAAACGAGTGTCTATTACGAAAACGCCGCCGGATCGATAGCATGGTTTCAGTTTCACCCGGGCAAAGGCTGGGAAGAAGGTGTCTTGTGAGACCACCTAGCGCTTGGCCTACGAACCGGACTCCGTTCGGGGTCCGCCTGTGAGAGTCGGTGGGTGATGGCCTGCTGCAGGCTAGGGTGCCGCCATCTCGCGGAGTGAACCCGGAGGGTGAGCGCTTCAAGAAAGTTCGGCCGGGCTTCTTGGGCGCCACAGACACCCTCGGCGTCAAGGGACATCTACTTCGAGGAAGTGTGGCCCGCTGCAGCTGACGGGCAGATCACAAAGGAGTTCGCCGTCCGAAGGGGCGTATGGGTCGACTCGACCGAGATAGAGGCGCTCTTCTTCATCGAACCGCCAAACGCGCCTCAGCGCCTGCATGAGCGGGCACGGGCTCGTATGGAGGCGACCTGGAGAAAATCCGCAGTTCGACGGTTGATACGCCGGCGGGCGCGTAGAATGTAGTCATGCCTACACGCGATCCAAGCATCATCAAGGAGGGCGGCTATCAGGGTTCAAGCGATCCCGGCCGTCCTACGAGCCTCATGCAGCAGCAGATTCGGCCAGCCCAACAGACGCCTGCTTCTGGTAACGCGCAGCAGACGTCAATACCGCAGGGGACGAACAACGGGAATGGCTGACGAGAAGACCCCGGCTTTCCCCTCGGCGAGGTCGCAAAGCGCGGCTATCAGGGCAATCATGATCCGGGGCCCGCAAACCTCATGCAGCAGCAGACGAATTTGACCGGCCAGGCCATAGACGCAAACCAAGGTCGGGGCCACGCAAGGCGATGCCACTCCGAGTTCGGAAGTGGCTGCGGGATCTATCGGGCAGATCCCGCAGGAAGATTGACCGCGCGGGACGTGCGCTAAGCGGCTGGGTGCGTGCGCCTTCGAGCACGCGTGGCGCTTGGGTGAGGCATATGGAGTCTCGCGGATCGAGGTGCCATATACGCGAGGATCGTGCTGGGGCTACCGTTGTCGATGACGTTGATCTACCCGGCCAGGTCGTGATCGACTTAGACCGAGATGCTCGTATCCGCGGCTTCGAGCTATTTGACGGATCAAGAAGCCTGGCGGTTAAGCTGCTCGACGAATTTCGTGAGTGAACTACCGCCCGACCCAGGTCAATGTCGTTCGCACGCACCAGATCGATGATGTCGTGGCCACCGAGCTGCGGCTGGCTGAGGCCCGTTGGCCGAGCCCCCTCGCCCCCGCGACCTTGTGGGACGACGAAGAGGGCGACGCGAGTTCGTCCCTGAGGGAGCTCCACCATCTGAACTTGGCAGGCGACGAGTTTGCCGAGTTTGAGAGCTACGAAGCTCCCAACATGAAGCTTAATCGGCCGGGGCCGTATGCGCGTCGTGCGACAAACGGGCTCCCCACGAGGTTTGGGCCCACGCCGATCACCACGCGCGTATCATCGTTGCAGGTAAGGACAGGGATACGGTGCCTGTTGGCACGCTGGCTAGCATTAGGCGAGCAAGCGGTTTGGAGCATCTGCGATGAGCGACTACGTGGTGATCTACGAGCAGGCCGAAGATGGAGCTTGGGGTGCGTACCTCCCTGACCTACCCGGCGTGGTGGCGCTCGGTGCGACGCGCTCAGAGGTCCAGGAGCGCATTGAGGGGGCGCTCGCCGCGTATGCGGATGAGCTCCGCGGGAGAGGCGGGGCTTTGCCGGCTCCGCATCACGCGGCCGGGACTGTCGCCGCCTGATCGGGGCGTCTGCTGCAGAGGGCGACTACGCCAACGCAAGGACACAGCGCGCAATTGAAGTAATGCGCGGCAACCTGCGCCGCGCTCAGCCATTCAGGCTCGAAAGGCCCAAGCATCGGGGTACGTGCGTAGGCTCCTGATAGAGGATCACGATGGCGAGGACTCCAGACGCACTGATCAAGCCGGACCTGCTCATTTGGGCGCGCCAGTCGGCGGGCTTTGGGCTCGACGCGGCCGCTGCCAAGCTGCGGGTTAGCGAGGAGCGTCTGCGCTCCTGGGAGTCGGGCGCGGCCCGCCCGACCATCGCTCAGCTTCGCGCAGCGGCGAAGCTCTACAAACGCCCGCTGGCGATCTTCTATCTGCCGGAGCCGCCGCACGACTTTCAGCCGCTCAGGGACTACCGGCGGCTGCCGGACGCGCAGCTTGGCCAGCTGTCGCCTGCTCTACTGGCGGTCATCCGTCGTGCTCACGCTGTGCGCGAAGCCGCCCTTGAGCTGCGCGAGCTTGCTGACGAGCCAGTGGCTCCCGCGCCTAAGCTTGATGGGCCGACTACCGATCCCGAGCGCTACGGGACGGCTGCCCGTGCGCTCCTCGGCGTCTCCTTGTCGCAGCAGGCGGCTTGGCGCGATCCCAGGCGCGCTCTCAACGCCTGGCTCGACGCGGTTTCCAGGCTCGACGTTCTCGTCTTGCAGGCTCAGTCCATACCGGTTCAGGAGATGCGGGGATTCTCGATCTCGATGGACCGTCTGCCGGTAGTTGTGCTCAACGGCGGCGACTTCCCGCGGGGCCGGATCTTCACGCTGCTTCATGAGTTCGCGCATGTGCTGCTTCATGCCGACGGGGTGTGCGATGCCTTGCCACGCCAGCAAGCGCGCGGGCCAACGGATGAGATCGAGATCTTCTGCAATCAAGTTGCAGCGGCCGCGCTGATGCCACTGGACGCGTTCCGTGCCGAGCCGGCGCTCCAAGACCCGCCTGCCGACTGGCACTGGAGCGAGGGCACTATTCGCGGCCTGTCCGAGAAGTACTCGGTGAGCCAGGAGGCGGTTGTGCGCCGCCTGTACTCCATAGGCCTCACGGACTGGAGCTTTCTTCAGGCGAAGGAGGCTGAGTATCGAGCGGGCTACGAGGCGTACCGCGAAGAGCAGAAGCGTAAGCGCAAGGAGGAGGCGCGTTCGGGAGGCCCCAGCTACTACAGGATGAAGGTTCGGGATCTCGGACGGGGGTTCATCGAGTCGGCACTCGACGCCTACTACAGCCGCGCCATCACGGGATCAGACCTGTCTGAGTATCTCGAGATCAAGCTAAACGGGCTTCCGAAGCTCGAAGCTGAGCTAGCGGCCACAGGGGGCGCCCGCGACTAATGGCCTACTGCTTCGATACGAGTGTCCTCATCGAGTGCTGGTCACGCTATACCCACCAGATGTCTTTCCCGGTCTGTGGGTCAAGCTGGACGCGCTAATAGCCCAGCAGGAGGTGCTGTGCGCAGACGAGGTGCGGGTCGAGCTGGAGCGACAGGAGGATGAGCTCGCTAAGTGGATCAAGGTGCGGCCCCAGCTGTTTGTTCCACTTGACGACGCTATCCAGCGCGCCACGAGCGAAGTCCTCCTTGGGCATCCGCTTCTCATGAAGGCCACCAAGAACCGGAATGGCGCAGACCCATTCGTGATCGCCACTGCCCAGGTTAGAGGTCTGACTGTCGTCACCGAGGAGAAAGGCGGGACTGACACCAAGCCAAAGATTCCCTCGGTATGCGCAGCTTTGCGAGTGCCTTGCGTCAACGTACTCAGCTTTATCCGCGATCAAGGCTGGAGCTTCACGTAAGGCGCACGCGAATCAGTGCGCCGCTTGCTGCGCTGCGGACGCTGCCGTCGCGCATACGTCGGGATGCCCGCCAAAAGCTCGGACGCAAAGGCTGCGACGGCGAGCGGATCCTCACACAGCTCACCAGCCTCTACCGACACGGCGGCCTCATCCGCGACACCATCCAGAAGGCAGCCGCGAGCAACGAGACAGCCGCTTCACGCAGCGGATAGCGACCGTCTGTAGCTGAAACTGCGGGTCGGCGGTGCAATCGAAGTGGTGTAGCGAGGCCGCTATGCTCGCTACCGTCGACTGCACACAAATTTCTGGACCTGATACGCGGGGCGCCACAGTCACGAGCGTGCGCCCTCGTGTCTCCCCACGATGTTGCCGCCGTGCTCGCCTGAAGTGCGAGGTCTTACGCTGGAGCCGTGCCGGCGAATTGCTCTGCCGCCGATACAAGGCGCACACCGTCACGCTCGGCGCGCTCTGTGAGGTTGTGGTGGAAATCTCGCGCGAACACGTACAGCGCCGCGGCGCCGGCTCCGCGAATCCGGCCGCGGAGTTCGATCAAGCGATCGAGGTCGTGTATATCGGCGCGTGAGGACCACTTGCACGAACCGACAGCGAGTATGCCTTGGCGCCCGCGCGCAACGAGGTCGACCTCCACGTCGTGGGTGCGCGTCCAGTAGGCGCCGATGTCGTGCGCTTCGGCCAGCGGCGGGTCGGTGCTGTAGCGCCCGGCCCAGTCACGACAGACCTGCTCAAAGACGGGGCCCATGTGGTTGTCGATGTCAGCGAG
>DATBYJ010000232.1:0-2694 GCA_036513795.1 Solirubrobacteraceae bacterium
GTTTATCGTCGCGCACCGCATGTCCACGCTGGATATCTGTGATCGCGTGATGATCATCATCGACGGCAAGCTCACCGCGTTCGACACAATCGAGCTACTGCAGCGCGAGAACTCCTACTACCGCTCCGCCTCCAAGCTCGCTACGACGGCGCCCGATGCGAGCGACGCCCTGATGCTCGACGGTCCTGCGGAGCTATCCGAGGAGGCCACGGAGGGCGCCACTCAGCCGCTGGAGCCGATGCTTGGCCCACAGCTCGGGCCAAAGCTCCAGAGCAGGCCCAGTGGTGCGCCTGACTCGAGCACCCGTCTGCCGGATTTCTTCATCGTGGGGCACCCCAAGTGCGGCACCACGGCTCTGTATGAGACGCTCAAACGCCACTCGCAGATCTATATGCCCGAGGGCAAGGAGCCATGGTTCTTCGCTCCGGAGTTGCACGTCCGCACGCCGCCGCGCCCGGAAGGCACACCCACCACGCTTGAGCAGTATGCGGCGTTGTTCGCCGCGGCTGAGCCCGACCAGCGCATCGGCGAGGCGACGGCGCTGTATCTGTGGTCGCAAACCGCCGCCGAGCGTATTGCCGCGGTGCAGCCGGATGCGCGGATCATCGCGATCCTGCGTGAGCCCGCGAGCTTCCTGCGGTCGTTGCACCTGCAATTCGTGCAGAGCTATGTGGAGACCGAGGGTGATCTGCGCAAAGCCCTCGCGCTGGAGCAGGAGCGCCGGCAGGGCAAATCGATTCCGCGTCACACGTACTGGCCGGATGCGCTGCTCTATTCCGAGCATGTGCGCTACGTGGAGCAGTTGCGTCGCTATCACGCAATGTTTGCTGCGGAGAACGTGCTGGTCTTGATCTACGACGACTTTCGCGCGGACAATCAGGGCACCGTTCGCAAGGTGCTGAGATTCCTCGGTGTGAACGAATCCGAGCAGATCGAGGTGCCACGTGCCAATCCAAGCGTACGCGCGCGCTCACAACACCTGCACGGGCTCGTCCATGCGCTCTCTGTCGGCCGTGGCCCCGGCTCTCGCGCTGTCAAGGGAGCGGTCAAGGCGCTCACCCCGCGGGGCTTGCGCCGCCAGGCCCTGCACGCGACCCAGAATCGCCTCGTCTTTGCCGACCCTCGCCCGGTTGATGATCAACTGATGCAAGAGCTACGCCAGCGTTTCAAGCCGGAAGTGGTGGCCCTCGGCGAGTATCTAAACCGCGATCTCGTCAGCTTCTGGGATTACGGCGATGTCGAGTAACCCACCCGCGATGACGGATGCTGCGCAGCGGGTCGGCCGCGTGCCGGACTTCTTCATTGTCGGCCATCACAAGAGCGGCACGACGGCGATGTACGAGATGCTGAGACGCCACCCACAGATCTACATGCCCGAGATGAAGGAGCCCGAGTACTTCGGCAGGACACGTACAGGGCGTCGCGAGGCGCTGCCCGGCGCCAAGGATCACAGGCCTACGTTCGGTGAAACCCGACCGCAGACATATGAGGAGTACCTGTCGTTGTTCGCTGCTGCCGCGCCCGATCAGCGCGTGGGGGAGGCCTCGCCTTCGTACCTGCGCTCGCTCACCGCCGCACGCGACATCGCCGCGGTGCAGCCCGCCGCACGCATCGTGGCGATCCTGCGCGAGCCCGTTAGCTTCCTGTACTCACTGCACCTGCAGATGGTGCGCAACCACGTCCAGCGGGAGCTGGATTTCGGCAAGGCGCTCGCGAGCGAGGGTGTCGTGCGCGAGGATGAGCGGGTGCACATGTATACCGATCGCGTACGCTACGTGGAGCAGTTGCGTCGCTATCACGACGTGTTCTCATCGGACCAGATCCTGGTATTGATCTACGACGATTTCAGGGCTGACAACGAGATGGCAGTGCGCCGAGTGCTGAGGCTGCTCGACGTCGAGGCCAATCGACCGATCGAGCAGTTGCAAGCCAACCCGACGATGGCACCGCGGTCCAAGCATCTCGACTCGTGGCTGTTTGCGTTGAGGTCGGGGCGTGGGCCGGTCTCGCGCAGTGTCAAAGCTACCGTAAAAGCGCTCGTGCCCAGGGGTACTCAGCGCAAGCTAGTCCGTACGGTCCAACGCAATGTCGTCTACGCCGGCGCGCCTCCCCTGCCGCAAGAGCTGACGCTCGAGCTGCGTAAGCGCTTCAAGCCGGAGGTGGAGGCCTTGGGTGAATACCTCGATCGTGACATGGTGGGGATGTGGGGATATGGCAATCTTCGCTGATAGCGTTGCCGCTGCGCGCGCAACTGGACAGCGACTGCCGGACTTTTTCATCGTCGGCCAATCTAAGAGCGGGACGACCGCGCTTTACGAGATCCTGCGAGAGCATCCGCAGATCTACATGCCGGTTGTCAAGGAGCCGGTATTCCTGGCCAGCGACCACCATGCAGGGTTGTGGAAGACGGTACCCACCCGCCCACGTACCCTCACTGACTATCTTGCGTTGTTCGACGACGCCCGGCCGGAGCAGCAGGCGGGCGAGGCATCATCGGTATATCTGTGGTCTCGAATCGCCGCGGCCAATATTGCCGAGGTGCAACCCGATGCGCGGATCATCGCGATCTTTCGTGAGCCGGCTAGCTTCCTGCGTTCACTGCATTTGCAGATGTTGCAGAACCACGTGGAGACGGTGAAGGACTTTGCCAGGGCGCTCGAGCTCGAGCCCGCTCGGCGTGAGGGTAAAAGGATT
>DATBYJ010000233.1:0-4101 GCA_036513795.1 Solirubrobacteraceae bacterium
AAGCTGGGGTTGATCGACGAGTGGCGGCTGTTCGTCAGCCCCGCCATACTCGGCGCCGGCACGCCGTACTTTCCGACCCTGGACGAAAGGATCAAACTGGAGTTGGTCGAGACGAAGGCGTTTGGCTCTGGCGTCGTTTACCTTCGCTACGAGCGCGTGCCAGATGTCCTGTAGGTGATCGTCCCCATTCGCGCACCCGAAGCTAGTGCTCGTCGGCGTGTGAGCGCTTGAACAGCAGATTCAGACGGTCGGCCGGGTCTTCGTCTGCCTTGGGCGGGTCGAACCGGCCTCGGGTGAGGGCGCGGATCGTGCCATCCTCGGGATACTCCACCACCTCGGGCATCACCTTGTTGGACACCATCAGGTACCGCACTGGCTCCTCAGTTCGATTTGCCAGCGTGTGGCCGCCCTGGCGGCCCCGGGGAAACGCGACGACATCCCCGGGCGCGAGCTCGGACTCGCCCTCGAGCGTCCGTAGCGTCGGCCGGCCGGAGATCACGATGGCCAGCTCCTCCATTGCGTGGTGGATGTGCAGCGGGACGCCCTCGCAGCGGGGAGCCAGCTCGTACAGCGTCCCGCCGAGCAACTCGCCCCCCGCGGCCTCCACGACCGGCTCGGCCCGCAGGCCGGAACGCTCCCTGCTGAACCTCTCAGCGAAGACATTCGGCCGCGTGCCGCTCACGACAGCGATCATAAGACGCTGAGACGCGCGGTGGGGAAGGGACAGCCCATCCGATGCCCCGGGTCGGCTTCCGCAGCGACGTTTAGGCTGCTTGTTTGCCCCGTGGCTCGGCGTCCGTAGCTCGCCGCGAAGCCGGAAGTCCAACGCAGCGTTTGGAAGGGAGATCGACGTCCGTGATGTCAGACGAAAGCCAGTGGATTGCCACAAGGACGCCCGAGTTCCGCGCCCTACACGACCGGATCAAGGTGGCCACGCGGCTCTCCGCCAAGCTCAGCGCGCTCTGCTACGACGAATCGGAGTCGATCCAAGCGGCTTTCGAAGTGTTGATCGGCAAGCCCGTTGGCGACCGCTTCAATCTCGTCCCGCCCTTCTATAGCGACTACGGGCTGAACATCACCGTGGGTCAAGCCGTCTTCATCGGCTACGAATGCGCGTTTACGGGCCACGCGGCGATCAACATCGCCGACGGGGTCATGATCGCTCACAAGGTCAACCTGGTCACGGCTGGTCATCCCGTTGAGCCCGACAAACGGAAGGCCTATATCACCGCCGCGCAGATCACCATCGACACAAACGTGTGGATCGGAGCCGCAGCCACGATCCTCCCCGGTGTGACCATAGGCGCCGACTCCGTGGTCGCCGCCGGTGCAGTAGTGACGCATGACGTCCCCCCGGCAACAGTCGTCGCGGGTGTCCCGGCGCTGGTTGTCCGACAATTGTAGTGCGCTAACGAATCCTCGGGGGAGGCTCGCGGGATGAGCTTTTACGTCAGATCGCGCGAGCGGAGCAGGGCGCAGGCGTTTGGGTCGTCGCTATAAACGTCCCGCGAACGTCCGACCGTTGAAGCCCGCGGGACTGGGGCCACTCAGCCCCGCCCCATGCCGAGCGCAAGGCCAGTCTGCGGCATCTCGATGTGTCCGGACGGATGCCGTACGCTCTGCTTATGGCATCCAACCCGACAAAGACCCACATGATCGAGATCGGGATGACCGAGGAGGAGCGTGACCTCGAGCTGGCCGCCTCAGCCTTCAGCGGCGAGACCTTCAGCGAGTTTGTGCGCCGAGCTGCCCGCTGCGAGACCAAGCGTACCCTCGCCGGGCGCACTCGCTACGTCCTCGACGACGGAGCAGCACAGCGATTCCTTTCCGCGCTGGAGCAACCCTCTCCTGCCTCCGAGCGAGGGCTGCGCCGCCTCGTCGAGAAGCCGAGCGTCCTGCCGGAGGCGTGACGCCGCAACCCAGCGCGACTGCCTCCTTCGACCGCAAGGCACACCGCGTCGATCAGTTCAGCTACGACTTACGAGAACCTTGACTGGGCAACCGAGGCCTGGGGCGCCCGCAAGCCGCCCGTCGCCGGTAAGTAGCTCGCACCCGAGCGCCTCAGCCAGGGCTACATAAGTAGCGTCGTAGGCAGTTAGATTGGCTCGCAGCTCGAAGACGCGACGCATCAGCGGCAAAACGGGGTAGCGATCTAGATCAAGATCTTCGAGGTCGCCAACCGCCGCAGCAAATCGCTCCTCAGTGAGCGCGCCGGCGAGCCAGCGCTTGCGCAACGCCGACACCGTCTCGACATCAACGAGATCTGGTGCCGCGAGATCCTTTGCCGCACGCAGCGCCTCACGCGCAACGCGCCCGTCGCTCTCGTCATCAGCGATAGCGTTCGCGAGCACGCTCGCATCGACCACGATCAACGCCGCCCGCGCTCCTCCGCCAGATCCTTCGCAGCGCGCGAGAGCCCCACTTCGCCTCCAGACCTCCGATCGATGCGGTCCAAGACCTCAGCCAAGCTGGGCCGCTTAGCGATCCTCGCCAATTCGCTCGCTAGGTATTGCTGCAGAGATTGCCCGTGCGACTTCGCCCGTTGCTGCAGGGCACGATGAACATCATCCGGCAGGTCACGCACAAGCAAGTTCGTCATTGCTTGCAGAATGATAGCATCGCGAGCGTTGCATCAAAAGACGTCGGCAAGGCAGCCTCTGCGCTTACGGGATGGCACCAGCCACGGCGATGAAGCCACCGCGAGCGCCCGCGGCGTTGCGTGTCATTTGCGGCCGATCCGGTCCGGACTGACAAGGCATCTTGACAAGCGTCATCCGACAAGGTATCTTGTCATCCCGTGCGCATCGCGCAGACGGCTCGAAAGCACGAGATCAGAGACGACGACATGCTCCACGCGGTCCGCAACCCCATCACGCAGTGGCAACTCGATGACGACTTCACGATGCGCGTCGGCCCCGCACACGATGGCGACCTGCTTGAGATCGGCGTCCTCGGCATCGACACCGACGACCCCGTGATCGTCCACGCCATGCACGCCCGCCCCCAATACCTACCCCACCGATGACCGGAGCAAAAGCCACGCACACCGAAGTAGAGATCCAACGAGCCGCGAAGCTCGCCGAGGAGTTCGACCCGTCCACCGTCGCGATGGACGACACGACCGACCTACGCACCCTTGCAGAGGCCGTCGACAGCGTGCGCGCAGGTGAGGCCCGTGTTCGCGAGCTGGTCGCGCGAGCACGCGCCAACCACCGGTCATGGGGAGAGATCGGGATCGCGCTCGGCGTATCTCGTCAAGCAGCACGCGAGCGGTTCGCCGAGAAGATCCGCGCATAGTCGTCAAATTGGACGCCAAACAACGACATGCGATAGCTCAGCCCCTCCCGGATCCAATCGCACTTCTATCGGGGAGACAGGATTTGAACCTGCGACCGCCCGGCCCCCAGCCGGGTGCGCTACCAGACTGCGCCACTCCCCGTGGCAAAACAAAGCGGGCGACGGGAATCGAACCCGCCCTAGAAGCTTGGAAGGCTTCTGTGCAACCACAACACTTCGCCCGCAGCCCGTAACGTCATGTTACCGGCGTCTCTTCCCCGCGCGTGGCTGGACGCGCTTGACACGGCTCCGGGCTTGAATGCTTGCAGGCAGCACGGCCTCTCTACCGGCGCTCCTCAACCGGCACCTCCCCAGACTCGTTCGCAAGCCCCGGAGGCGGCCATGGGCCAAACCAGTTGTCCCTCGCGCCGTCCAGTGTGATCGTCGAGCCGTTGAACCGTGCGCCCAGAGGCGATGCCAGTAGCGCGATCAGCCACGCGTGCTCTGCCGCCGAGCCCAGCCGCTGCAGTGGCACTGAGCGCGCCGCGCCCGCACGCACGTTCGCCGGGTACTTCGCCAGCACCTCCGTGTCGAACGTGCCCGCTGCCACCGCCATTGCTGCTACGCCGCTGTGCTGCCAGCGCTCTGCCAGTTCCCTCGTCAGCGCCTCCACCGTCGCCCGCGCTGCGCCCGAATGCGCCATACCCGGCATGCCGTGATGTGGCGACAGCGTCACGTTCACCACTCTCCCTGCTCGCGCCGGCTCCAGCGCAAGCTCAAACGCCGTCTCGCACATGTTCAGCATGCCCTCCACGTTCAGCCGCC